>JAPLSS010000728.1 GCA_026398515.1 Candidatus Sumerlaeota bacterium
TGGCCAGCGCGGCGATCCACGGCGTGAAGTCGGTCGGGCCGTGGCCGGGCAACTGCCCCTTGCCGGGCGCATTCTGCCAGGCGTAGAAGAACAGCAGTTGCTTGCCAACCGCCGCGACCGCGTCCTCCACCGACGCCTTCAGCCCCTGGACGTGGTACGGCGCCAAGGCGATCCCCAGGCGCGGATGTCGGTTCAGATCCACAAAGGCCTTCAATGAATCGAGATTGTTCAACAGAGCGCCGCCGTGGTTCTCGATCGCCAGGCGGGAGTTGTGCCGCTCACACAAGTCCAGTTCGGGTTTCAGCCCTTCGAGGAATGCGTTCATGCGCGCAGAAAGCGCGCCCGGCCCGGCCCCCTTGGCGCTGCCGCGGATGGCAAGGCCGCCGCCTGCGTCGCCGAGCAGCTTGGCGTACTTCGCATACCCGCCGCTGTAGACCGAGAAGGAGAGAAGATCCAGATTGTTCTTCGCCAGCAGTTCTTTCAGCCCCTCGGGCCCCAACCGGTCGAGCGCGTCGTCCAAATGAGGGCATCCCGCATGGGCCGACCAGATGTCGATGGCTTCGAAGCCCAGGGCGGCGATCCGTTCGCACGCCTCCTCGATCGGGACGCGGCTGAACGCGAGGGACGAGGCCGATAGACGCATCGGCCAGGGACTCGCAGAGGCGGTCCCGGCCGCCTCGGCCCATTCCGCCAACGGCGCCGCCGCCAGCGCGCATGCGGCTCGGCGCAGGAGCGCGCGACGGTTGACGAAGATCGACGCATCGGAATGCATCGCATGGCCTTTCCCAGCCAAAAAAGCGCTTCAGGTTCCCCGCCCTGGCGCCTTCGCAAGAAGCTGCCGCGTTTTCTTGTCCCATCGCACGGTGCGAACCGCCAACCGGTGCGCCCCGTGGCAATCGGTGCAGAGAACCTCCGCGGGGTTCGATTTCGTCGGACAGCGCTCGAGCCAGCGGGCGATCACTTTCGTCGCGGGGGCGTTGTGCGTCTGGTGGCACCTTTCGCAAAGCGGCGCGATGGCCTCGGGGGCGAACATCGTGTCGGGCGGGGTCGTGTTGTCTTCGTCTTCCTCGTGCGCCCCCGATTCCCCGTGGCAGTCGACGCATCCGACGCTCGCCCTCTCGTGCCGCTGCGCGAGCGGCTCGTCCTTCATGTTGCCATGGCAGACGTAACAACGGGAATTGTCCGCCGGCGGCAGGGCGGCGGGCGAGGCAAGCGATTCGCCGCCGGTGGTGGGCGCATCCTCCAACGTCAGCCGGTTGCTTTTGTCCACCGCCAACGGAGGCAGCCCGCTCGTCGCTTCGGCCGCCGGGGCGTCCTGCGCCGCGGCCTTGACGAGCGCAAGAGGGGTTGCCGCCACGGCCGTCAGGGCAAGTCCGCCCAGCGCCAACGCCACGGCCGAAAAACCACGCCTCTTCATCCCCGGCCCCTTTCTCGAACGGGAGAAGGAAGTCGAATGCGCCGCGCCGGCCGCCGCGGGTCAGACGTATTCCCAGTCGCGCAGCCACTGATGATCCGCGTCCAAGTTGGCCCAAGCCACGGTCATCGCCTGGTGGAGCTCCGCGGCTTCGGCGCCGTCCAGCTCGCGTCGCTCTTTCGCCGCCAGAGCGACGTTGTCGACCTGGTCCGGCGAGATCAATCCCGGAATCGGCGCGGTGATGGCCGGGTTGCACAGAATATAGCGAATCGCCAACCGAGCCAGGCGGTCGTCCTCCTCGCGCGTGGGGCTCTGGGGCGAGCTGTCGCCCTTGAACAGCGAGTTGCTGGCGAAGGGCTTGATGCCGAAGAAGCCGCAGTCGCATTTCTTGACCGTGTCGAAGAAACTCTCCGTCGGCAGCGCCTTGGTGTTGGCCGTGTAGGGGGTTACGACCACTTCGATCTCGTCGGGAAACGTGGTCATCATGTACTCGATCCACTTGCGATCATGGGAGGAGATGCCGGTGGCGCGGGCCTTGCCCGCCTTCTTGGCGCCTGCCAGCGCCTTGGCGATCTGCTCGGATTCGGCCTCATTGTGGGCCAAACCTGCCGTGCCCTTCTTGGGCGTGGCGATGCAGGTGATCCGCCATAAATCGACGTAGTCCTGCTTGCACTCTTTCATCCCGTCGTCCAGCGTCTGAAGCAGCGCTTCGGCGGTGCGGTATTGCTCCTTGCGGGCCTCGTGCTCATAGTACGACCAGCCCAAATGCATCTGGTCGCGCCGCCCCTCAAGGGCTTTGCTGTAAGCCTTGATCTCCGGGTAGGCGCAGGCGTCGACGTAGTTGATGCCGCGCTCCATCGCGCGGGTCAGGACGTCGCGGCGGTTTTTCTGGAAGGACGGGTCGTCGAGATTGGCCTTCAAGTAGGAGCTGCCCGGAAACACCCCCGGCGCCACGACGTCGAGGCGCTTCCAATGGCCGCCCACGCAAACGGCCGAAACCATCCACCCCGTCTTGCCGCAACGCCGGTACTCCATGTCGGGATTGTAGTTCAGGATCTTTGCGGCCTCCGCCTTCGGCGCGGCCGAACCCAACGCCTCCAACGGCGCCATCGAAGCGCCGAGGGCCGCCGCTGACGTCGCTTTCATGAACTCCCGTCGTGTCGCGTGCCAATTCGTCATCTTCCCACCTCCGTCCAAGATTTGCGGCCCGAAACGGAACGTCCGCGCCCTGCGCCCGGCCGGCCGGGCTTGCCCCGGGCGGAGAAGACGAACCCAACGCCCCTTCGGGCCTTGCCTCTGCGTCCCGAATGGCGGCAACAGCGGCGCGTCCATATTGCAGCCCAACCCGGTTGCGTAACTGCCTATCTGAAGCAACGAAGTCAAGCGAAATGATCTCGTTTACGCCATGCAAACCTGTACAGCCCTGTTGCCCCTCCTGTCGCGGCGACGAGCAAAGGGAGTTCACGCTTTTGAACCTGCTCGTCGGAAAGCGTCTCCGAGACGACGTGGTAGTTGCGCCGTTGGGCGACGTTCTGCGCGCCGTGCAGCATGTAGGTGGAGAGCGTGCCGCCGGGCGAGGGACATCGATCGTGAAGCGCGCCCCCGGTGTTGTCTGTGCGCTGTCTTGGGCCGCCAATGTCTCCAGCGGATAGCCCGACTCGCGCGCCGCCCGGACGATCCGGGTGCGCGTTTCGATCGTCTGCTTCTTGACAGCGCAATCGCCTTTGGGGATATGCGCAGAACTTCTCCGCAGCCACGGCGTCCGCGGAATCCAGCGCCTTGGAGGGATTCTGTTCTTCGCATTTCCTTGGCGAGAGGGACCACGAGGAGAACCCAATCCAAGGCATTTACACTGATCGAACTCTTGATTGTCGTCGCAATCATCGCCATTCTAACCGCAATTTGAGGAAAGGGAATTGCGATGAGCAGTTTATTGCGCATGGGTGGCCTGACGCAGCTGATGGCGCTATCCGCTGGCATGACCGGGATGGCGGGACTCAACTATGCTGGCGCGGCGTCCGACACGACAAAGCGGCCGAATGTGATTCTGATCCTCGCCGATGATTTGGGCTACGAGTGTCTTGGCGCCTACGGTTGCGTTTCCTACAAGACGCCGAATCTGGATCGCATGGCAAACGAGGGAGTGCGATTCAACTGTTGTTTCTCTCAGCCCCTGTGCACGCCGTCGGGCGTTCAGCTGATGACGGGCATGTACAACAATCGCAATTACACCAAATGGGGCGCGCTGCCGGAAGGGGCCAAGACGTTCGGCCACATGATGCAGGAGGCCGGCTACGCCACGGCTTGCGCGGGCAAGTGGCAGCTCAGCGGCGACGGCATCACGCCCCAGATGGCGGGATTCGATGAATCGTGTTACTAGGCGTACGGCTTTGATCTGGAACAGGTGGGGTTTCAGCTAAAGTTCCCGCAAGGGGCGGCGAACAACTACTACTTCAATCCCGACAAACCGGGTGAACGGTACGACGTGACGGACGACGAGCGCCCGCACATGACATCGCGGTATTGGCGGCCTTGTCTGCTACGCGACGGCCAACTCGTGCCGACGACGGAAAAGGATTACGGGCCGGATATCTGCTGCGACTTTGTCCACGACTTCATGGACAGGCATCGAGACAGGCCGTTCTTCTTGTATTACCCCATGATCCTGACGCATGGCCCCAATGAGCCAGCCCCCGAAACGCCTGGCATCGAATCGATGTCGATGGAGCAGAAGCGGAAAGGCGACAATGCGAACTTCCCGTATATGGTCGAACACATCGACAAGAACGTGGGCCAGGTCCTTTCGAAACTCAAGGACTTGGGTCTCAAGGAGAACACTCTTGTGATGTTCACGGGCGACAACGGAACGATGATGAAGATCGAGACGCATTCGACAAGAACCCGGCCAAGGCCGAGTTCAACCCGAAGCTCCCGCGCGCCCGCTTCGCGCGCGGCCCTCGGTACAAACTCTATGACAATGGCCGTCTTTACGATGTGTTGAAGGATCCGCTGGAGCAAGAGCCCATTCCGTCCGACGCCGAGAGCCCGGAGGCGAAGGCGGCCCGGACCGCTCTGCAGAAGGTCCTGGATTCCATGTACGTGAAGCCGGACTTCTATACGCAAGGCGGAGTGACGCGGGAAGACAATACGGCGCCGGCCGCCAAGACGGAAGCGGGCGCCAAGACGGAACAAGCCATTCTGGACCTGAAGCAGCAACGCAAGGAATTCGAGAAGGGGTCGAAGGAATGGGAGAAACTGACCCAGGAGATCCTGAGCTTGCACGGACGCGGCGATGAGTCTGAATAGCCTCGCCAACCACCAATACCGATCTCAGCGTTAATAATGCAATGCCACCCTCGCAGAATTGCCTGTACCTTCATGCCGAAAGCAAACGAGAAGGCCAACAAGGACGCGGCGCTGTTTCCCGAAACCCTCGACGGCCGGCCTTTTATGCTTTACCGGCCGGCTTTCGAGTTGGGGAAGGGCAGGTATCTAAAGAATATGCATTTGGGGGTGAGCGAATCTCTCGAAGGGCCGTGGACGGATTGCGGCATTCTCATGCGTCCCTTCCACAATCCCACAGTCCAGTCTACCTACATGGGGGCGGGCTCCGTGCCATTTTCGGTGGGGAACAAGCGCTACCTGATTATCTACTTCAACACCATCATGGGAATCGTCGAGGCGGAAACGCCCAAGGGCGTGCAGGAATCCTATGATGTGCTATCGATCGCCGAGCGCGGCGGCGCCTCTCCGCGCCGACTTGCGATCTCCGGCCAGTCGGCTCATACCTGGGAGCGGTCCGAGCGCCCCGCGAAGTTTACGGTCTTCGATGACGAATGGTATCTGCTCGTGGGCCTCAAGGCAGAGGATTCGCAGCTCTTCCGATACGGCGCACTGCCCAATGTCGCTCTAGAGCAGCCCAAGACGATGGCGGACCTGCGTGAAAAGGGACTGCGCGAGATCGAGCGGCGCGGCGCCTCTCCCGCCCTCGTGGAATGGCTTCGTTCCGGTGGAAAGAGTGAGTTTCCCGAGGTCAGGCGTCCGGAGCCCGAGGGATGGACGTCGTACTGGGGGCAAAACTACCAGAAGTGGTGAGAGCTCAGCGAGAGAATGATGCGCCATGAATAGAGCCCTGGTGTTCCGGGCGGCCGTGGGTTTCGCCTTCATCGCTATGGTTGCATCGGCGCAGAGCCCGGTGAAGAAGCCGGCGGGGGAAGCCGATCGAGCGGGCAAGGAATCGATCCAACTGAGCTCCGACACGGCTGGGGGCCAGCGCGTCATCGAATGGATCGACGCGATGCCCAACCAACCCGAGACGTACGTCATGCGCGACTGGAAAAAGGTGGCCCGCGATGTCGTTCGAAGTGGGCCGGCTGGCCACGGGGTTCGGAACCACCGACGTGGAGCAGATTCTGGCGTGGGACCTGAACGAGGCTGACTTCTTCAAGAGTTCTTGCTATCCGACGCATCTCTAGTACAATCCCTACCCGGAGGCCAAGATGATCCACGTGGACGTGGGCGCCGAGCCGGTGGACCTCTACGACACGGTCGGCGAAGTCTTCCTGGCACGCGGCGCGACCGGCGTGACGTCGATCTCGATCCCTTCGCATACGCCGCGGGTGGTCGTCAACGGGCCGGCGGACGGCGCGATCTCCTACCCGAAGCCCTACCAGATGGCGATTAACGGAGTGATCGTAGACTACCTGGCCAACCAGTGCGAGCAGTATAGAGAGAGTTTCGAGAACGGCTGGCCGGCCGGCGCGGTTGCATGCGGGGCCGAGATCGTCCCCAACGACGCCTTCGATGGCGCCAAGAGTCTCCGCTTGAAGGGCCAGGACAGCCTGACCATTCCGATCTCGACCGTCGGCCTTCTGCGCCTGGAGGTATCTTACACCCGGCGCTTGGTTAGTGTTCCGGACCTCGAAAGCGATTTCCTCTGTGAGTTTCATGATAGCCGAACTTGGCGGGAACTGGAGCACAAGGTGGGCGCGGAGCGCGCCCCGGGCGTGACGTGGAAAATGAACTACATTGATCTGCCGCAGGAGGGCGAGAACAACGCCGACTTCCAGCTGCGTTTCAGAGTGAATTATGAGGAAGACGCAGCCTTCGTAGACAACGTTGTCGTCCGCGCTGTACGACAGAAGTGACTTCCTCCGTCTGCCTGTCCATTGGCTGCACGGCAAGGAATCAAGACGGCGACAAGAAGATGAAGTAAAGATGATGCTGCCGAGGCCAGGTCCACGAAACACTTCATCGCCATTTGTTCATGTTCGGGCGCCCCAAGGCATAGTGTGGGTGTCGCACGATAGAGAACAGCTAAGGTCTGGTCGGGCCGACCGGACCGACTTGAGCGTCTGGGGACGGCGGTCACTTCGGCCCATGAAACGATGCGGTTTTCTCAAGGTCATTTTCGGCGGGCGCGACGCTGCTGACCAGTGGCCCGCGGCGCATGGCGGCGTGGCCGCCCCCCAGACGGACGGACGCGGATCGAGGAAGCAGACAACATCAGACTCTGCTTGAACCGAAGAACGCCAAGAGTATGATGACTTTGCCAAGCGCGAACGGAACAGGAGATGAGGATGCGCACGAATCGACAACTCCGCAGGATCAGTATGAGCGCTGTCATTGCCTGGCTCGCATGGACCGCACAGGCGCAGGAGACAAAGGCAGGCGTAGGAAGCGCCCCAACCCACGGCGTCGTCGCACCGGGCGCGAAGTTGGAGACGCTGGGCGCCAGTTTTCAGTTCACCGAAGGGCCGACAGTCAACGCCCAAGGCGACGTCTTCTTCTCGGACACCAAGGCGAGCCGAACCTACCAATGGCGGGGAGACAAAGAGTTTTCGGTCTTCCGAGAAAACACCAACGGCGCCAACGGGCTCTATTTCGATAGGAACGGGAACCTGCTGGCCTGCGAGGGCGACGCCCACAGGGTGGTTTCCGTCGATCCCCAAGGCGCCGTCCAGGTTCTGGCGGACCAATACAACGGCGTCCCTCTCAATAAGCCCAACGATCTCTGGATCGACCCCAAGGGGGGCGTCTATTTCACCGATCCCGTCTACGGCGGGCGCCTCGTGCAGGATGGCGAGCACGTCTACTACATTACGCCCGACCGCAAGAAGGTCATTCGCGTCATTAGTGATATGGTCCGACCGAACGGCCTCGTCGGAACGCCGGATGGCGCGACGCTCTATGTCTCCGATCACGGCGGCAAGAAGATATATAAGTATCAGGTCAAGGACGACGGGACGCTCACGGACAAAACCCTCTTCGCCGCCGTCGGTTCGGATGGAATGACGATCGACGCCGAAGGCAATATCTATCTGACCGAAAAAGACGTCCTCGCATTCGATCCCGCAGGCAACCAAATCGACAAGATCGACGTGCCCGTCCAGCCCACCAATCTCTGCTTCGTGGGCAAGGACCGCCGGACCCTTCTGATCACCGCGCGAACCGCGGTCTATGCCATCCAATGCCGCATCCCCGGCATCGGCAAGTTCCAGGGCGCCGGCGCCGCCGGAAAACAGGGATGGGTAAACAGGGATGGGAACGGCCGCTATTCTCTGAGAGTGTGTTTAAGAAGTCCGGTGGTCGCTGCGCGAAGCGCTTTGGAGTGTGGCGGCTTGCCGCCGCTTTCGTTTCAAATAGCTTCCAGTCGAAGGCAAAGCGGCGGCAAGCCGCCGCACTCCAAAGCGCTTCGCGCAACGTTGCTATGCGGCGTCTGCGCCTTCATAGACACGCTCTGAGAGCGCAAAGGGGCGGAGAATATATATGTCGCGGCATAAATAATGCAACAACGCCACCTCATGAAAGTCCCGTCAATATTGGCAATCCGCGAGGGGGGCATTGCATTATTTATGCCGCGATCGGCAATACTGCCGATCCCTATGTTCCCAGAAATGCCATAGAGCCAAGCCGCACGGCCCCTGGGTCGGGGTCCATCCGGCGCCGGCCTCGTAGACGATGATCTGCCAGTGCCACACGCCATAGATATCCGGACTCCAGTGGAGTCGAGTCTTGTCGCCGATGCGCTCGACTTGGAAGTTCAATGGCTTGTGGGGAATGCCGCTGTACATGACGAAAGCGGCCGGGTTGGGACAGACGAACCAGTCCAGATTCGCGTAGTAATTCGATATCCACGCGAAATAAGCGCCCGTACTGCCCAGGTTCAAGTCTCCGGCGGACGCCGGCGGATAGAAAGGATACCATAGCGTATTGTTCCAGCCCCGTTCGACCCAGCTGTCCGCATACAGGTCGTAGGCCAGGCCCAGGAACATGGCCGGCGTCAATGCGTTGTTGGCCCAGGTCAGGCGCGCCATTCCGCCGAGGTTGTCCACCGCCGCGATCAGAAGCGGCAGGCCGCCGATCGACGGACAGGCGGCCCAGGGGGTCAGGAACCCGCTCTCCATGCCGCAGGCGGCGCCGCCCAGCGCTCCTCCGACGGCCGGCTGTCCGACACTGTCGAAGACGTCATAGAGGTCTCCGACGCTCCGGCTGCGCCCGCCGGCGCCGTACGCCGACCACCAAGACATGTCCTCGCCTTCCGCGGGCGCCGACCGGGAAAGAAACCCCAGGGCGATTCCCACGGCGCAGATCGCCGTCACGCGGATGGACGCTGCATGAGTCTTCATCGCTCGACTCCGAGTATGTCGTGTCGCTGCAAGGCTTCGGGACCCGCTTCCCCATCTCCGACCTGAAGACTCCCCCTACCGAAAACCGGCCCTACACATCCCGCCTGCATTGTCACTTTTGGCCGCAGGGATTGTCAAACGAATCTCCAACTCAAGCGTTTTCCTTTCCTTGACAGTCGTTCGCCGGACATCTAAACAGGCGATTGCGATTCGTCAATGGGCAATTGGGTCTGAGGGCGCGCGTCTCTCAGGCAAAGCATTCAGGTCTCGAAAGTCGGCGACAGCGGCGGTAGAACCAGCAGCGAAAAATCCCGATTTCGTCGGAAAGGGCGTTCGCAGATGAAAACGATCCGCAGGTCTTCATTCCTCCTGGCATTCCTACTCCTGGCGCTTGGCGCTCGAGGCGACGGCGAGTTCCAATTTACCTACCAGGGCCGGGTGTTCAGCGGCGGCAAGGCGTTCACCGGAACCGGCCAGTTCAAACTCGCGCTCGTGACCAAAGCCGCCACCGAGACACTGACCCTGTGGCATAATAGCGGCGACCTGGCCCTGCCGGAGCCCGATCAAGCCGTCTCGCTGGCGGTCAACGACGGCCTGTGTCAGGTCCAGGTGGGCGACACGACGCTGGCCCACATGGCCGCCATCGATCCGGCCATTTTCATCGGCGGCGCTCCGATCTACTTGCGTGTCTGGTTTAGCGACGGGACCAACGGGTTCGCTCAATTGACCCCCGATCGCCTGTTGCCCGACTCCGTCGTTCGCTCCGGCCCGTTCATCACCCACCCGTTGGACGTGTATGTCAACGGCTCGACCGGCAACGACGCTTGGCCCGGGCTGAGTTCTGATCACCCAAAGAAAACCATCAACGCCGCGATCGCCTGGCTCCCGCCGCGGTGGACCGATAAGGTGACGATCCACGTGGCTCCCGGGGTGTATCGCGAAACGGTTAAGATCCACAACATGATGGGCGGCGAGCCGTATGCCCTCACCTTGATCGGGGATGAAGAGTGGACCCTCGCCGCCGGCGGCTCGCCCTCCGTCCGCATCACCGGGACCGACGACGACTTGACGCATGTGAAGGTCCGCACCAGCGCTGTCGACGTGCAGATGTCCAGCAACGTTCTGATCCGCGGGTTCCTGGTGGATTGGAGCGGCATCGGCCTGAACGCAAGGCATTCGGCTCTGCGGGTCGAGAATTGCCAGATCACGGACTGCGTGAACGGGCTTTACTCCAGTTTCGCGCACCAATGGATTGCGGGGATCGAGACCGCCCGCTGCAGCGGAAACGGGATCCGCGTCGATGAGACGATTCTCGGCGTGTCGGGGGGCTTGAAATGCCACGACAGCGATGTTGGTCTGCGCGTGCGCTATGGATCGCACGCGGAGATCTTAGACACGGGCGAGTTTTACGGCTGCCCAGGCGCCGGGATCCTTGTGGAAAACCATGGCGGGGTGTGGTTCGCGGACGGGTCCAGTTCCTCGGGATCGGCTTACACGGGCAGCGTTCACGACAACGGGCGCGGCCTATGGGTGAAGGTTCAGGCCTACACCCTGAACCACACCCGGAACGCCTTCTTCAACAACGGCCAGAACGTGGTCCAGGAGAACGACGGCGGCCTCTATTGAGGATGGATGCCCGCTTCCGTCCCTGAAACGATCCAGAAGCGTTTGCGCTGTCCGCCGGCTTGCGGCCGAAGAGGGCGTGCGCTTGGATCAGTTTCTTCCCTCCGCCGCGGTCAAGAAATTGGCGACTTGGTGTTCCTCGGAAGGAGGGATGACCCCCCTCCCATGCGAACCGTCATCGCTATTGTCGGATTGCTGCTTCTTCCCATCGCCCCTCATGCCGCGAGCAAGGGCACGGGAGGAGACGCCGTTGTGTATCCTGACTCGCTCGGCGCCGAAATCACCGACTGGGGCTATGACATCAAACAGCCGGGAAAGGCCGCGCTCCTGACTCCACAGTTGGCGCGCGACCTTTTCGTGACGGACCAGTTGACCTGCCTGCGGGTGGCGATTTACGGCGACAAGCTGGCTCCGGCCCATCCCGGCCCCGGCGTCGTGGTCGAGAAATACTATGTCGACCAACTGGCCGCCATGACGAACGCCCGCGAGGCCCGCAAGGACGTCTTGTTCTACGCGGACAAGAAACTCGAGAGCCAGGAGACCTTCCCC
>JAPLSS010000296.1 GCA_026398515.1 Candidatus Sumerlaeota bacterium
TTCTTCACCGAGCCCGTGCCTCTGTTCATCCAGTATTTGAGCAATGTCGACGGCTTCTTCCAAATCGGCCTGCCGATCCTCTATGCCACCGACGGCGTGATCGTGGCCGGCCTCGGCTTTCTTCTTCTGCGTCGCCTCGCCTCTCCCCAACTGCGCTACATTTCGCTGCCGGCGGATTACTTCCCCGTGTTCCTGATCCTGGCAATCGCGCTCAGTGGGATGGCGATGCGCTATCTTCCGGCGTTCCGCGTGGACATCGTCGGGGTGAAGAACGTGGCGATGGGCTGGGTCACGCTGCGGCCGGCGGCGCCGATGAGCCTGGGGCTGATGTTCTACGCGCACGTCACGCTGGTGTCGGCGCTGGCGGCGTATTTCCCGTTCAGCAAGCTGATGCACATGCCGGGCGTCTTCCTCAGCCCGACGCGCAATCTGGCGAACAACAACCGCGTGCGCCGGCATGTCAATCCGTGGGACTACCCGGTGGATGTTCATACCTTCGCGCACTGGCAGGAAGAGTTCAAAGACAAGTTGGAGCAGGCCGGCCTGCCGTACGACGAAGATGCGGAGAATGCATGAGTTCGTAGTGACGGATTCAGCCGTTTTACTTCAACGCGTTAAGGCGTCCCTACGAACAAAGATTCAAGGAACCGACTTATGCCCGAAGAGCATCCAAAGCCGCGGGAAATGGCCGCGGCCATCGACTACCATCCGCCCAAGAAGGACTGGACGGACCCGGCGGTTGTGTTTCGCAGAGGCGTGTTCAACTACCCGGCCAAACGGGAAAGCATGGAACACCTGGGCCTGCCTTACGCGCGCAAATGGGACCCGCGCCAGGACGATTGGCATCTCCCGGAAAACTGGCAGGAGATCCTGTTTAAGGCGTTCCGGGAGCGGCTGGACAAGTACCGCTCGCTGAAGTTGTTCATGGACATCTGCGTCCGCTGCGGGGCGTGCGCCGACAAGTGCCACTACTACCTCGGCTCGGGCGACCCGAAGAACATGCCGGTCCTGCGCGCCGAGTTGATGCGCTCGGTCTATCGCCACGACTTCACGGCGGCGGGGAAAATCCTGGGCAAACTGGCCGGCGGGCGCCCGATGACGTTGGGCGTCCTCAAGGAGTGGTTCTACTACTTCTACCAATGCACCGAATGCCGCCGCTGCTCGGTCTTCTGCCCCTACGGAATCGACACCGCCGAAGTGACCATGATGGCCCGCGAGATGATGAACCTCATCGGCGTGGGCATCGACTGGATCGTCACCCCGGCGGCCAACTGCCAGCGCACGGGCAACCACCTCGGCATCCAGCCCCACGCCTTCAAGGACAGCGTCGATTTCGCCATCGACGACCTGGAGTCGATGACGGGCATTCGTGTGGACGTGCCCATTCACAAAAAGGGCGCGGAAGTCCTGTTTGTCGTCCCGTCGGCGGACTACTTCGGCTCGCCGCATTATTATACCTTCCTCGGCTACATGGCGCTTTTTCACGAGATCGGGCTGGATTACACGATGAGCGCCTACGCCTCCGAGGGCGGCAACTTCGGCCTCTTCCACTCGTCGGAGATGATGAAGCGCTTGAACGCCAAGATCTACGCCGAGGCCAAGCGGCTGAAGGTGAAGTGGATCATCGGCGGCGAGTGCGGCCACATGTGGCGGGTCCTGCACCAATACATGGACACGATGAACGGCCCGGCGGATTTCCTCGAGGAGCCGGTTTCGCCGATCACGGGCACGAAGTTCACCAACGCCCGCGCGACGAAAATGGTCCATATCGCCGAGTTCACCGCCGACCTGATCCGGCATGGGAAGCTCAACCTCGATAAGAGCCGCAACGACAACTGGAAAGTCACCTTCCACGATTCGTGCAATCCGGCGCGCGCGATGGGCTTGCTCGAAGAGCCGCGCTACTGCATTCGCGCCGCCTGCAACCACTTCTTTGAAATGCCGGAAAACACGATCCGCGAGCAGACCTTCTGCTGCGGCAGCGGCTCGGGCCTGGGCACCGACGAGAACCTGGAGATGCGCCTGCGCGGCGGGTTCCCGCGCGCCAGCGCGGTGAAATGCGTGGCCGAAAAGCACGGGGTCAACATGCTGGCGTGCATTTGCGCCATCGACAAGGCGACCCTGCCGCCGCTGATGGAATACTGGGTTCCGGGCACGGAGGTCTGCGGCGTGCACGAACTGGTCGGGAACGCCTTGGTGATGAACGGCGAGAAACGCGCCAGCGATCTGCGCGGCGAGCCGCTGCCGGCAAAGGAGGAAGCCGTCGATGCATGACGGGGGCAAGATCATGGGGGGCCTGGCGGTGTTCTTCGCCCTGCTGTTGTTCCCGGTGTGGAACAACCTGGCGCAGGGCAAGGCGGATTACCGGCCCAATCCGCAGATTCTCCCCAAGGGCAATTGTGTGGAGTCGAGGGAATACATGCTCTCCTCGCACATGGATCTCTTGAACACGTGGCGCGACCAGGTCGTGCGCCAGGACAAACGCATTTATGTATCCACGCTGGACGGCAAAGAGCATCTGATGAGCCTGTCGAAGACGTGCCTGGGCTGCCACACCAACAAGGCCGAGTTCTGTGACCAGTGCCACACTTACATGAACGTGGCGCCCTACTGCTGGGACTGCCACGTCGATCCACAGGCAAACAAATAGGTCCACGGCGTCCATTATGTTCATTGCGTCCATTGCCTCCTTTAGCTTGCACAAGCGCGAGGAACACCCATGAGCTTCAATCGTCGCGATTTCCTGAAACTGACCGGGCTGGGCGCGGTCTCCGCGGTGGCGGCGCGCGCGGCGGCGGCCTTTCCGTTCTTTGGCGGAGCGCCAGGCGCCGTGAAGGCTGAGACCAACGCCAAGACCGCTAAGCGCTGGGCGATGGTCGTTGACCTGACCAAGTGCAAAGAGAACTGCACGGACTGCATCGACGCCTGCCACACGACGCACAACGTCCCCGACTTCGGCGACGACAAGCGCCACGAGGTCAAATGGATCTGGAAGGAGCCCTACAAACAGTCGTTCCCCGATCAGGAGAATGAATTCCTCAAGGACGATCTGAGCGAGCGGCGCGTGCTGGTCTTCTGCAACCATTGCCAGAACCCGCCGTGCACGCGCGTCTGCCCGACCAGGGCGACGTGGAAGCGGCCGGAGGACGGAATCGTGATGATGGACTGGCACCGCTGCATCGGCTGCCGCTATTGCATGGCCGCCTGCCCCTACGGGTCGCGCTCGTTCAACTGGCTCGATCCGCGGCCGCACATCAAGACCATCACCCCGGACTACCCGACGCGGACGCGCGGCGTGGTGGAGAAGTGCAATTTCTGCGATTCCCGCCTGGCGCAGGGGCAGATGCCCGCGTGCGTCGAGGCGTGCAAAGACAGGGCGCTGATCTTCGGCGACCTGGAAGCTCCGGATAGCCCAGTGCGCCAAATCCTGCGCGAGCGGTTCTCCATCCGTCGCAAGCCGGAGCTGGGCACGCAGCCGCAGGTCTATTATGTGGTGTAAGTTTGGAGTGACGCCTTCAGGCGTTTGGGAGAGTTAAGTTATCTATGGAGGCACGGGGGTATGGAGTCCCGCCTTTAGGCGGAATGAGCGATTTCCTACCTCGATCCCGCGCCGGGCATTCCGCCTAAAGGCGGGACTCCATACTTACGGGCGTTCGAAAGAGTCGACGCCGATCGCCGAGAAAAGGTAACATTCGATGCTCGAAAAAGCATTGCAAGGCGGACCGAAATACTGGCTGTGGATGATCCTGCTGGCGGCGGTCATCGGCGCGGGATCGTTATGTTACTACACACAGCTGATCTATGGGTTGGGCATCACCGGCATGAGCCGCGACGTGACCTGGGGACTGTATATCGCCCAGTTCACGTTTCTCGTCGGCGTGGCGGCCTCGGCGGTGATGGTCGTGCTGCCGTATTACTTGCATAACTACAAAGCGTTCAGCAAGATCACCATCCTCGGCGAGTTTATCGCCATCAGCGCGGTGATCATGTGCCTCCTGTTTGTCATCGTCGACATCGGCCAGCCGATGCGCGCCGTGAATATGGTCTTGTATCCCAGTCCGCGGTCCATCCTGTTCTGGGACATGGTCGTGCTGAATGGGTACCTGGTCTTGAACGTCGTCATCTCGCGCGTGACGATGGGCGCCGAACGCAAGGGAGTGAAGCCCCCGGCGTGGATTCGGCCGGTGATCGTCCTGTCCATCCCGTGGGCGGTGAGCATCCACACGGTGACGGCCTTCATCTATTGCGGCCTCGGCGCGCGGCCGTTCTGGCTGACGGCCATTCTCGCGCCGCGTTTTCTAGCCTCGGCGTTCTCGGCCGGCCCGGCGTTGCTGATTCTGCTTTGCCTGTTGATGCGGAGGCTGACGAAATTCGACGCGGGCGACGAGCCGATTCAGAAGCTTTCGATCATCGTGGCCTACGCGATGGCGGCGAATGTGTTCTTCGTGGCGCTGGAGCTGTTCACCGCCCTTTACAGCGCCAGCCCCGAGCACATCGCGCCTTTCCAGTACATGTTTCTCGGCCTGGAAGGAAAACACAAACTGGCGCCGTGGGTCTGGACATCGCAGTCCATGGGCATTCTCGCGCTGGTTCTATTGATTGTTCCCAGGACGCGCAAGAACATGAGAATCCTGGCGCTGGCCTGCATCGGATTGAACATCGCGCTGTGGATTGACAAGGGCATGGCGATGGTGGTGACGGGCTTCGTCCCTTCGCCGCTGGGCCATGTGACGGAATACACCCCGACCCCGCCGGAGATTATGATCGCGATCGGCATTTACGCCATCGGCTTGTTCATCCTGACGGGGCTGTGCCGCATCGCGCTCAGCCTGCGCGGGCAGCTGGAGGCATAAGTAGGTCCGCCCTGCCGGGGTGGACTGCAGTTTAGTAGGTCCGTTCCGCCGGCCCGGACCCCAGCCAGCCTCGGCAAGGCTGGCCTACATACGGCAACACCACCGAGATGCTCGGTTTATCATATCCGCCCGGCATGACGTTCCGCCTCCGCGGCGCAACGCGGGCCGGGCGGCCCATCTTCAACGGAGGACAGTTCAAAGTGTATGTTGTGACTATCAAAACCGAGGACTGCACGGGCTGCGAAGCCTGCGTCGGCGCCTGCCCCATGGAAATGTTTGAAATGACGGGCAACGGCGAGAAGAAGTCCAGCTGGAAGGGCAACGGCGATGAAGAGTGCATCGGCTGCGAGGCCTGCGTCAGCGCCTGCGAGACCGGATGTCTCGAGATGAAAGAGCAGGACTGATTGCGTCCAATTCGCGGCACGCCGCAAAAACGCGGGCGATCCCCATCGCCCGCGTCGTTGCATCCTGAGGCCCACACGGAGGAATTCGCCTATAGACTGGCTCCGACGATATCCGACGCGGAGAGGACGACGCCCTCGCAATCGGGAACGCGGAGGGTTTCGCCGGCTTCGACCCGCTCCATGGTCTTGTAGCCGGACGGGCGGGGGTCGCGGTGGACCTCGATGCGGCGGGCGGCGAGGTCGACAAGCCACGTTTCGGGGACGCCGTGGCGGCCATAGAGGGGAATTTTGACTTCGCGGTCGAAGGCGAGCGTCGTGTCGGAGATCTCGATCACTAGGAGAACGTCGGCGGGCTCGGGATGGCGGCTCCTATAGAAGTCCGGCGAGGGTTTGAGCAGCGCGAGATCGGGCTGTGGCTCGCTAAAATCCCCGACGCGCAACGGAAGCTGGACCGAAACCTGAAGGCGCCCCTCCACAGCTTGCTCAAGCATGTGGGTGAGAGCGCGAATACAAGCCGCATGGGGGCTGTTCATGGGGGTCATTCGAACGATCTCTCCTTCGATCAGTTCGACGCGATCGTCGGGTCCGAGGACGCCGACTTCCACGAGCCGTTCATATTCCTCTCGCGAGAAGAGCCGTCTCTCATGCGGGACAGGAATTGCGGAGGCTAGGGCTGGTTCTGCCATCGCCGTCATCTCGCCTTCTTCTCACAATCTGACCGTCTAATACTAAGCAGCATCGTTCGACAATTCCAGCGCAAATAGCAATCAGCCGCGGTAGGTCCTCCCTGCCGGGGTGGACTGGGCGATGGTCATTACAATCAAAGCCAGCCTCGGACGCAGTTTCTGAGCCTGTCGAAGGGCAAGACTGGCCTACGTGTCATACCGCGATCGCGTTCCTCTGGCCGTTCTCGGGCACGTCTTCCATGACCAGGAGTTTGTAAGCGTCCTCACGGAACCTCGCGTGTCATGCCGGAATGGCCTCGTCCTGTACATTGAGGAAGAAGACGGTGGGTTCTTCGCGCCATTGCTTCTCCGAGGCAAAAACGCGGCTCAGAGATACCCCGGATTTCAGAGAGATCTCCGAGACGGCCTCGCTTGTGCGGGCGATCTCGCTCGCGTAGTCGTCTACGCGATCGAGCACCACCAGAACGTCCAGGTCGGACTCCGCGTCGGCTTCATCGCGCGCATAAGAGCCGTACACGTAAAGACCCCGCAATCGCTCGCCGTAAAGCGGCGCCAGGCGCTCCCTGAACTCCGCAATCATTCTCTCGGCGATTGGGTTCATGGCCAGGCTCCTTCCTCCGCGGCGGCATCAGGCCTGAACGCGGCAGCGCATTTGCCGACCGGCGATTCGTTGCCTAATGTAGCAGGCATCCCGGATCGTTCGCCAGTGGATTGTGGCGGGGAGCAGGTCCAGTCCGCGGCTCGGCCCAGCTCGCCAGAGCCCGGAATGGACCTACTTCCTCGCCATCGCCGTGGCGCGGTAGAGGAGATGGATGAACTTCGAGTAGGGGAAGTAGACGAGGAGGAAGAAGACGAGGACCAGGTGAATGAAGTAGAGCGGGTAGGCGGCGGCGGGGAGGTCGGCCACGCGCGCGCCGTAAGCGAGGAAACCGGTGCCCACCGTGCCGCCGATCACGCACAGGAAGAGCCAATCGACGTAGAGGCTGGCGGGGGCTTCCTTGCGAGAGCTCAGGCGATTGATGAAAAGAAACGCCCAGCCGATGGCGAACACCGCGCCGCTCAGGTTGCCGAGGATTTTGACCGGGTGCCAGAGCGGATACGGCGCGTCGTTGCCGAAGAGCAGGCACAGGAAGGCAAGCGTAGTGGTCGCGAACATGCCGATGAACCCATAGAACACACACCACTGCCCAAGGAATGGCAGGCGCGAGGTTTCGCATTGGCGAAACTTCTCGTGCAGGCCAATGACGCGAACGAGGGCCGGGATCTCCTGGAACTTCGCCCCGGCGTCGGCGCTTAGCCCGTACCAGAACCGCGCAAGCCCGGCGAGCGTGGCCAGCCCCGCCAGCGCCGTGAAGCCCAGGAAGAAGATGTCGAGCGGGATGTGCGGGAAGAACTTGTCGAAGTCCACGTGCTCGGCCGAACGGATCGCGCTCAGCCCGCCGGTCCGCCAAATCACCGTCAACAACAACACGGCCGGGATCACAAAGAGCGCCCACACCCGCCGCGGATTGGCCACCCAGCGCGCAAGGAAGCGGGGCGTGGCGTAGTGTTCGATGGCGCGCTGGCGCAGGACCGCCATCACGTCGCCGGGGTTGGCGCCGCGCGGGCAGTTCACCGCGCAGTCGTTGCACTGATGGCACAGCCACAGGTCCGGGTCGCGCATCAGGCGGTCGCGCAGGCCCCATTGCGCCCAGACGATCTCCTTGCGCGGGAAGGGGTTCACGTCCGGCGAGATCGGACACACGATGGAGCACGTGCCGCACTGGGCGCACTTCTTCAGGCATTCGCCGCCGGTGGAAAGCACCAAGCGTTTGAAACCGAGATCGGGTTCGATCAACGTGGCTTCGGGCATGAAAAACCTCCAAACGCATATGGCAGAATAATAGAGAAAGAATAATAAACACCTCTGTTTTGTAGCTTATTATTCTGTCTACATTATTCTGCCCTCTCGTTTCTCCCTTACATTCCTTTGAACGGGTTCGGGCCCATTTCCTGAATGGATGCCACGAACCCGTCGATCAGTTCGGGGATGCGGTCGTATTCGTCGATCGCGAGCGTTTCGGTGCGCACGCGTTCGGGCTCCAGCATCAGGCGGTTGAGCGTCTCCTGGACGTTCTCGCCGCGCTTGGCGAGCAGTTCGCTCCCGGTGATCATGTGGCACTGGTAGTCGTCGCCTTTCTTGCAGCCGATCATCATCACCCCGTCGATCCCGCGCGAAAACGCCTCGCTGATCCACACCACGTTGATCGACCCCAGGCAGCGCACGGGGATCAAACGCGCATGGGGGCTCCAGCGCTTGCGGCGCAGCCCGGCGATGTCGAACGCGGGCATCGCGTCGTTTTCGCAGGCCAAGACCAGCACGCGCGGCTTCTCCTCGAACTCGTCGGGCACGTGGATCGACTTGATCATCGAGGCGACCTGGTCGATCGAGTAGTTGGCGAAATTGATGATGCGCTCCGGGCAGGCGCCCATGCAGATGCCGCAGCGCCGGCAGCGCGTCGGGTTCGGCTTCGGCGTCCCCTTCTCGTCGTCGTCCAGCGCGCCGAACGGGCACTCCTCGGTGCAACGCTTGCATTGCGTGCAGCGTTGGAGGAAGAAGTCGGGGAAACTCAAGTCGTTGGCGCGCGGATGGACGGCGGCGCCCTGGGCGGTGAGCGTGACGCATTGCAGCGCCTTCAACGCCGCGCCCGCCGCGTCGGTCATCGCTGAGAGCGAGGTCATTGGCGAACGCACGCAGCCGGCGGCGTACACGCCCGTCCGCCGCGTTTCATAGGGGAAGCAGATGAAGTTCGAGTTGGGAAAGCCGTCGCGATCCAACGGCTGCTCTTCGCCCAGGCGGTATTGCAGGCGGAGGATGCCGCCGTCGGGCGCGACCGACTGCATGCCCACGGCCAGCACGACCAGGTCGGCCTGCAACAACACCCGCTCGCCGAGGAGCGCGTTTTCGACTTCGAGCGAAAGGCTGCCGTCGGCGTTCGTGGAAACGGATTTCACTTCGCCGCGCGTCAGGCAGAGGTTCTCGTTCTCCTGCGCGGCGAGGTAGAAGTTCTCGTAGAGGCCCGGCGCGCGCAGGTCCTTGTAAATCACATAGGCCAGCGCGTCGGGGTCCTGCTCGCGGAGGTAGAGCGCCTGCTTGAGCGAGGTCATGCAACAGACGCTCGAGCAGTATGGCAGGTGCTCGGGATCGCGCTGGCCCGCGCATTGGATGAAGGCGACTCGGCGCGCGGGCTTGAGGTCCGACGGGCGAACGATCCTGCCGCCGCGGGCCATGTCTTCGATCTGCTGCTGCGTGACGACGTTTGGCAACCCATAGCCGTAACGCGTCAGTTTGCTCGCGTCGTACGGCTTCCAGCCGGTGGCCACGACGATCGCGCCGGCCCACAGGTCGATGCTCTCGTCGTTGCGTTGAATCGCGCAATCGAACATACCCGGCGCGCCGGAGATGCGCTCGATGCGGGCCGAGGTGAAGACGCGGATGTTCGGGCGCTTGGAGACCTGCTCGATCAGCGCGTCGATGGTCGGGTCGGAGAGCGCGCGGAACGGCGGCGCCTTGGGCAGTTCCTTGTGCACGGTCGCCATGTGGCCGCCGAGGAACGGCTCCTTCTCGACGACGACCACTTCGCCGCCGAGGCGCGCCGCCTGCAACGCGGCGGTCAAGCCCGCGATCCCGCCGCCGATGACGAGAATGGTCTTGCTCGTCTCCGGCGGAACGAACGGCTCGACCAGCGCGCTCTTCCGCGCCTTGACGATGCTCATGCGCATGACGTCTTCGGCGAGCGCCTGGGTGTCTTCTTCCTTCGGCGGCTGCGACCAGGCGACATGCTCGCGCAGGTTGGCGCGTTCGAGCGTGACGCCCGACCCGAACGAGAAGATGTCGGTGTTCACGCGCCCCGAGCAGGCGCCAATCACCACATTCCCCGCCGGCGCCTCGCCCAGCTCCTGGCGAACAAGCGCTAGTCCCTCCGCGCCGCACAGGCAGGGATGAATCGCGCAGGCCTCCGGGGAAAATTCCTTCTCCACCGTCGCCTTTAGGGCCGGCAAATCAACCGCTTCGCCAATGCCGCATCCGGCGCACAGATAAACCCGAGTCGCTCCATCCATTTTCGCGCGACCTTCCTATCCTCGCGTTCACTCCCCAAAATAAGGCGAACCGATCCTCCGCCTTGGGACCCTTGCCACCAAACACCCATCGTTAAGATCGCACACCACGATGAACCCAACCGGCAGTCGATACCGCGGATCGTGGACTCGTTCGATCACGAGGGCAGCCAGTCGCAGGTCAGGCGAAATACGCGCCTCCGCCACAACCAATGGGTATTCAACGAAAACATGGGGATCGTCGCCCCACAGCAACCCCTCCGCAAACAAGTCCAGTTCAGCCTTGTCTCTGCAAACAACAATGATCCTATCGCCTCGTCTTTCGAGGCGAGCGCCCTCAGGCCATTCTGCAAGTATCGGTTCAGACCGTATCCTGTCTTTGTCCCAGAGGCGGGTTGTTTCGATTGTGGAGTCGTCTTCGGGAAACCTGAGATTCCGAAATGGGCTTTCGGCTGGCAGTTTCAATGTACGGACATCGCTCGCGGTGACAGTTGTGATTTCATCGTAGGTGAAGACGCGACCGGACCACGAGGAGGCGTAGAACGTTCCGCTTTCGACCTGGTTCCCCGCGGCATGGAAGATGACCAATCCTTTCCACGGGCAATCCAGCATGTCAAAGACCGGGTACGGGTGGATCATCTCCCATACCGCCGAGTTGGCGGCGCGGGTAAAGAGGCCTTCGTGGTTTGCGACAAACAGGCGGCCCGTTTCCCGGCTTTCCCCCATTCGCACGCCGGGCTGAGATGAATCGGGAACCCAGGAACCTGTTGCCACATGCAAGAGATTCGTGTCGGACCTCTTGCCCAGGGTGCTTGTTGTCGCGGGCTCGGTTTCGCTGGCCAATCCATAGGTGTGGAAGCGGACCCACTGGGAATCCGTGCTCCAGGACACGCCCCAGTGGGAGTAGTCACAGCCCCACCAAGCATTGGCCAGGCCTGAGATAGAGCAAAGCCCGGTCACTACAAGAGCGCGAATGACAAATCCGAAGCGCGCGAAGCCTGCTATTCTCATGAGAACCCGCCTTCTAAGCTCGCCAAGCCCTTCCCTATTGATCCATGGACGTGATCACGGCCCAAAACTATCGCGCTAATGCTACTTGGCCACATTTTCTATGTCAAATAATACCAACATTCTGCAACGCTTCCTGGACAGCCGGGAGTAGGCGCGGCACCGGAGTCAACAAACGCCAAGTCGTGATTTTCTAGCATTCTTGGGTCCCTCACGAAGGATGGGTCAAAGGCGTCAGGGAAACCTGGCCAAGTAGTACTAAAGCCTTCTCGAGAAGCCGCGCTAAAGCCAATGCCGCTTACTTAAGGTAGGTCGCCTCGGCTCGAGACGACTGGCTATCCCAGGAAATGGGCCATAATGAGTCGCCTCGGGCCGAGGCGACCTACCTAAAGTAAGCAGTGTTGGCGCTAAAGCGCGCTTATCAGTTACTACCCCTCTGGCCCACCCCGGCTGAAGCCGGGCGCAGTAGGAGCCGGCTAAAGCCCGGCTAGAAAGAGCGATCCACAATTGGCGCGCCCTCCCCAAATCACCGATAGGTCTCCGTCCGGTATCGCCGATAGGTCTCCGCCCTTGCGAGCGGAGTATGGTCTCGAACCTGTTCGCAAGCGCGGCGGTCCTCCGATATGCCTTGCCAGGAAACATCTCTTCTTAGCCGGGCTTTAGCCGGCTCCCCTTTGCACCCGGCTTTAGCCGGGGTGAATGACCCACCTGTCCTCTTCAGGGAGCGCGCTTCAGCGCGGCTTCTCGACGAGGGCTTCAGCCATTCTCTTGCTCCGAGTCTTCTCCTGGTTCCTCGTCCCCTTCCTCCCCATGCTCTTCCAAGGTCGGGTTGATGGTTCCAAGCCGATGGTGTTCCTTCTGATTCGCCACATATCTCAAGACTGCCGGCAAATACTTCGTGGAAAAGCTAACGATCCCATAACCGCGCTGCCACCTGATGGCGCCCGGGCCGAAAGCCTGGTTCATCTCATGGGCGGAGGCGCCTTTGATTTGGCCGAGGAAATCGCTGAGGGGCGCGAAAGGCTCCATCTGAAACGCCAGATGAACATGGTCCTCCGTGCCTCCAGACCCCTTGAAGTGAATCCCTTTCACTTTCGCGCAGTATTGCTGCAAGAAGGCATGCAAGGGCGCTTCGATCTCGGGTCGAATCATCGGCTTGTCATAGCGGCAGTGCCAATTCACATGCAGGTAGATCTCGCTGTGGACATGACTGCGGCCCGATCCCATTGCGCTAAAGCCTCCCCGAGAAGCCGCGCTGAAGCGCGCTCACTATTCTCTTTCTTCCCTGCCCCACCCCGGCTGAAGCCGGGTGCAAAGAGGAGCCGGCTGAAGCCCGGCTAAGCCCAACGCAACTGAGTCCGCCCATTTCCCCAACCCCTTATTGTCTAACCGCAAAGAACTCAAAGAAACAAGTGCCCAGCATTACGAGGCAGTCTTCTTTGCGGTTTATGCGTTCTTTGCGGCGATTCATCCTCGCACAAAGCCCACCGCTTCCATCGCCGCGCGGGTGGCGTCCTGCATCGCCGCGGCGACATCGGCCGGTTGGCGCGAGAGGCCGGCGACGAAGATCCCGGCGGGCTGGGCCGGGTCGGCGGCGAAGCCGTTTTCCTCGCGCTTGAGCGGGAGCGGCAGGTGGTTCGCCGCGGGGACCATCCCGGTAGCCAAAATGACTAAATCAGTTTCCACCTTCAACTTCCCGCCGCCCAGAATGTCTTCGGCCATCACCGTCAGGTTCTTCGTGGCGGCGTCTTCCTCCACCTGCGCGACCTTGCCTTTGGTGGCCGTGACGCCGGGATCGGCCTCCACCTTGGCCAGGAACTCCTCAAACGCCCCGTGAGCGCGCCGGTCGATGTAGAAAATCCGAACCTCGGAATCGGGGATTTGCTCGCGCACGTAGGCCGCCTGTTTGAACGACGCCAGGCAGCAGATCGCCGAGCAATAGGGCAGGTGGTTTTCGTCGCGCGAGCCGGCGCATTGGACGAAGGCCACGCGCTTCGGCGGCTGGTTGTCGGACGGCCGCAGGATTTTCCCGCCCGTCGGCCCGTTGGGCGAAGCCAGCCGCTCCATCATCATGTTGGTGACGACGTTGGGGAAACACCCGAATCCCAGGCGGTCCAGGCGCGCCGCGTCGTAGGGGTCCCAGCCGGTCGCGACGATGATCGCCCCGACGCGCAGCGGCACGCTCTTCGGCGCCATGTTCAAGTCGATGGCGTTGTATTGGCACGCCTCGACGCACTTGCCGCACTGGTTTTCGGCGCAAACCGCTTCGTCCACGGCGTAACGCAACGGGAAGGCGTTGGGATGCGGCAGGTGAATAGCCTTCGTCGGCTTCATGCCGAAGTTGAACGCGTCGCTCCGCTCCAGCGGGCAAACTTCGGCGCATTCGCCGCAGGCGGTGCAATTTTCGTTCACGTAGCGCGGGTGGGCGCGAATCATCGCCTCGAACGCGCCGGCCTCGCCGCGCACGGATTCGACTTCGGCGTCGGTGAAGACGCGCAGCCGCGGCCCCAGCTTGCGGATGCGCTGGTAGTTGATCTCCAGGCCGCACGCCGGCGGGCACAACTTGGGAAAATACTTGTTCATCTGCGCGACGCGCCCGCCCAGCCACGGCGAGCGTTCGACGAGAAACACCTCGCAGCCGGACTCGGCGGCCTCGACCGCGGCGGTGATGCCCGCGATCCCGCCGCCGATCACCAGCAACGCGTCGGAATGAGAAAAGACAGATGGTTCGCTCATAGCCTGTTCCTTCATGTCGAGGGACGGGAAGCCAGAAGCCGGAAGGCAGAAGCCTGGCTTCTCACTGTGGCCTTCACCCACACGCCTCCAACACCCGCTCGGCCAGCCGGCGGCGGCGGCGGTCGTAGGGGTCGTCCTCTTCCGCGCGGCGCAGCAGGCGCTCGCACACTCCGCGCGCGTGCCGCAGTTCCTCGACGGCCTGCGGCGATTTGATCTCGGTCAGCGCCAGCAGTGTGTAATAGAACGGATGTGCCCTCCATCGTCCCCCGTCCTGGCGATGCGCTTTCAAGACCTCGACGCCTCCGGCCAGGCGGCGCTCGCGGTCTTTCAAGCCGCCCGCCGCCAAATGCCGCCACAGCGAGGCCGAACAGGCGCCGCAGCAGTACCGGCCGACGGAATGGCCCGCCGCTTCCGACTCGTCCAGGCAGTGGAGAATGGCCTCGCCGGCGCGCCCGAGGGCTTCGCGCGTCCCGGCAGCCGAGGAGTTGAGCACGAGCAACGCGCGGCAGGCCTCTTCGCCGAGGATGTGGGCGCGCGCGGCGCCGGTGCGGATGCGCTCGCCGGTGAACAGGCGCAGGTCCTGGCCCCGGTCGCGCTCGGTGGGGGCGAACATCCCGCGGTATGAGCCGGGCAATCCCTGGCGCGCGGCGATCCAGCGCGCGGCCTCGTCGCGTTCTCGCTTGGCGATGGTCCGGCCGAAGAACAGCTCGTCGCTGATCGTCTCGAGCGTGGCGGCCAGGCTGTCGGGATGGACTAGGCTCATGGCGAAATGGGAGCTGCTTCCACGACGATAGGCCCACACGGACCGACACAGACCCTGACGCCTCGGCACGGAGCCACGGGGGTCCACGGAGAGACTTCCTTCTCCGTGTCCCCGTGTTCTCCGTGTCTCCGTGTCTTTGTCTCTCCGTCTCTCAGAACAACTTCAGGATTGGCCGCTTCGACATCGTCCACTCGCCCGACTTCGAGTCGTAGCGGCAGTTGGCGAAGCACTGCCAATCCGGGTTCATCGCCGGTTTGTCGGCGCGGAAGTAGTAGCCCGGCCACCGCGTCTCCTCGCGGAACAGGACGGTGCGCACGTGCGCCTCGGCCTGCCACATGCGATGGACGTTCTCCCAGCACCGCATCAACTCGTGCAGGTCTTCGGCCGCCAGTTTGGCCGAATCCTCCTTGAGGAACCCGAGCAGTTCCAGTCCGCGCTCCAGCTGCTTCTGGCTAGTGGTGAACTGCGAGGACACCCCGCCCGCGTATTCGTCCATGATCTTCTGCAAACGGATCATGAACGACTTCGGCTTGACGAAGTTGGGGTTGATGTTCGGGTCGGTGGACTTGCCCTTGTTCTCCTGGAACAGCGCGAGCGGCCGCAGAATATCCGCCCGCAGCTTCTCGACCTGCGCCCCGTCGATCGCCGGCGCCGACTGCATGCGCTCGACGATGTAGCGGATGGCCGCCTTGGCCGCGATTCTCCCCTCGGTGCACGACCCCGAAGAGAACTTGTGGCTGGAGGCGCCGGAGGCGTCGCCCGCGCAGAACAGGCCCTCGGCCGTCGCCATGTTCTCATAGCCCCAGAAATACTCGTCGGGGGCCAGGTCGCGCGGGCCGCTGACCCAGGCACCGGAGGCGCCGGAATGCGAACCGATGAAGTATGGCTCGGCCGGGGCGATCTCGGAGGGCTTCTCCTCGGGCTGGACGTTCGTGCTGGCCCACAGGATGGCCTGGCTGATCGTCATGTCGAGGAAGTCTTCCCAGGCCTCAATCTCCAACTCGCGCAGTTTCTTCTTGGCTTCCTTCGGATCGGTCTGCGCGGCGACGATCTTCTGGATCGCCTCCTCGGTGCGCATGTAGATCGGCCCCTTGCCGGCGTTGACGTCGAGCATCATCAGCCAGTTGCGCAGGTTGGCCGGCACGGGCTTGACATGGCCGTACGGCAGCCACTTCTCCAGTTCCGGCCGGTTGGTGACCATGTAGTCTTCGCCCTGGGCGTTCGTGGCCCGCGCCTGGAACAGCAGGAACCACGCGCCGACGGGGCCGTAGGCGTCCTTGAACCGCACCGGGATGAAGCGCACTTCCTGGCACGTCATCTCGGCCCCGGCCTGGATCGCGTAGTAGGCGCTCGACCCGGCGTTCCACGGCGGATACCAGGCCCGGCCCAGGCCTTCGCCCGTGGACCGCGGCTTGAACACGTGGACCGCGCCGCCCAGCGCCACCAGGACGGCCTTGGCTTTGAAGACGTAGAACTTCTCCTCGCGGACGGAGAAGCCGACGGCGCCGGCGACGCGCCCTCCATCCATCAACGGCGCGACGATGAAGACGCGCTCGTAGATGTTGTCCATGCCCAGGGCGTTCTTGGCCGCCTCGGCGACGATGACTTTATACGACTCGCCGTTGATCATCAGCTGCCAGCGTCCTTCGTGGACGTATCCGCCTTTCGGGTCCTTCCAGATCGGCAGGCCCCACTTCTCGAACATGTGGACGGTCGAGTCGACGTGGCGGGCGATGCTGGCCACCAGGTCCTCGCGCGTCACGCCCATCAGGTCGTTGCGCACGTACTCGACGTAGTCCTTGACGGTGTTTTGGCCGTCTTTCAAGCCGACGTACTGGTTGATCGCCGACAGGCCCATGGCCACGGCGCCGGAGCGGTCAATGGCCGCTTTGTCCACCAGGGTGACGCGCAGGCCGTTCTTCTTGGCCCAGTGAGCGGCCTCCACGGCCGCGCCGCAGCCGGCCATGCCGCCGCCAATGATCAGCAGGTCGGTTTCGACTTGGACGGTTTGAAAATCTCCCATTTGGCTCCCCTTTCTGTCTGGCAAAGAATAGGACCTATACGACCGATAGGGCCTATATGACCTATTTCTTCAGTGTGAACACCTCGGGCAATCCCAGCGACTGCGGCTCGGTGAACAGGGCCGCGCTGTTCAGGTCGCCGGCGCCTTCGGGCCAGCCGCCCGCGGGATCGGCCTTGCCTTCGGGCGTGGTGCGGATCGGGAACTTGAAGCGCTTCAGGGAGCCGTTGCGGAACTTCACGGTCCAGAGGATCGAGTCGGTCGAACGCAGGGGAATGACCCCCGCGTCCATCGGCACGAAATCCGCGTAGCCGCGGACTTCAATGGCTTGCACCGGGCAAATCTTGACGCAGTTGTAGCACTCCCAACACATTTCCGGCTCTTGGTTGTAGGCCTTCATGGTCTCCTTGTTCAGGACCATGAGGTCGTTGGGGCAAATGTGCTGGCATGCCGTTTTGTCCAAGGCCTTGCATCCATCACATTTCTCCGGGTTGACAAAACTCGGCATTCGTCCACCTCCGGTAGACAGTGTATCGGTTTCCGAATGGAAACGGCGAAACGGCCAGGCCTCGCAACGAGGTGATCGGGTGTCTGGCCGGTGGAAGAACTCCTTTCGATTCCCGATCTTCAACCGCAAGGAACGCAAAGAACTCAGAGAGAAGTTCTCTTCTTTGTGTTCTTTGCGTTCTTTGCGGTCAGGCTCCCTCTCCTATTTCTTCACGTTGCCCGTCGCCGCGCCGTGCAACTTGATGTCCACCTTCTGGCTCCCATCGAGGGATTGATAATACCCCTGTAGAATCGCCAGGACTTCCGGGCGGCTGAAGGCCGGAGGAACCTCCGAACCTTCGGAGAGCATTTTGCGCAGCATCGTGCCGCTCAACAACTCCCGATCTTCCTTGCTATGCGGGCAGGTCTTCATCGAGGCCATGCCCTGGCACTTGTAGCAGAAGAACGTCCAGTCGATCTTCAGCGGCCGGATCGCCAGCGCGTCGGCGGGGATTTGGTCGAAGATCGTCTGCGCGTCGAACGGCCCGTAATAGTCGCCCACGCCGGCGTGGTCGCGCCCGACGATCAGATGGCTGCACCCGTAATTCTGGCGGAACACGGCGTGCAGGAGCGCCTCGCGCGGCCCGGCGTAACGCATCTCCAGCGGGTAGCCTTTCTGGATCACGCTGTCTTTGGGGAAGTACTTCTCCACCAGGACGTCGATGCACTTCACCCGCACCTCGGCGGGGATGTCGCCCGGCTTGAGCGCCCCGATCAACTGGTGGATGAAGACGCCGTCCAGGACCTCCAGCGCGATCTTGGCCAGATACTCGTGCGACCGGTGCATCGGGTTGCGCAGTTGCAGGGCGGCGACGGTCTTCCAGCCCTTCTCTTCGAACAACCGGCGGCATTCGGCGGGCGTGGCGTAGAGGCCGGCGAACTTTTCCGGGTAATCGCTTTCGCTGAACACCTTGACCGCGCCGCCGAGATTGATCTCGGCTTGCTCCATGACCTTCTGCACGCCGGGGTGGGCGGCGTCGGTCGTCTTGAAAACCTGTTTGCACTCGTGCGCCTTGTCGATGGTGTATTTGTCCCCCACCGCCATCGTGCCCATAATCTCGTCGTCGTGGGTGGGATCAACGAGGGCGATCTCCTCGCCGGTCTTGAGCGAGTCGGCCACTTCGCGCGAGGCCGACAGCGTGATGGGGATCGGCCAGAACGTCCCATCGGCGATGCGCATGGCATCGCACGAGCCTTTCCAGTCGGCCTTCGAGAAGAACCCCTTCAGCGGCGAAAACGCGCCGATGCCCATCATGATCAGGTCGTCGCGCTCGCGCGTGGTCATCGGGACCTTCTTGAGCGTTCGCGCTCGCTGAAGCGCTTCCTTGAGGGCCGGGCCTTCGA
>JAPLSS010000141.1 GCA_026398515.1 Candidatus Sumerlaeota bacterium
TAACGTGGTGAGAAATGCGGGCTATGTCCGCGCCAGCGAACCCATCGGGTCCCACGGCGGCAGGACGATGGGTTCAATCTCCAGGGCGCGTTGCAGGTCTTCGGGGAGATAATTGCGCCGCGCGGCGACCTCGAACATGTATTCGTCGAACCACGAGTCGTTCATGATGTAGAAGCCCTTCTGGCCGCTCTCCTCGCCCCAACTGTTCTCCACCCGCCAGCGCCGCGGCTTCCCGTCCACCACGTCGACGCCGGTGAAGAGCATCGCGTGCGTCATCAGCGTCTCGTGATAGAACAGGCGGTCGGCCTTTCCCAAGCCGAAGCGCGCGTCGTAGACGCCGGCGTAATCGAACAACTTCGCGTCCCACAGCCCCAGGTCGCGCCGCATCATCTTCCCCACGTCGCAGCCGAACCAGACCGGTTCTCCCTCGACGATCGTCCGCATGGCAATCTCTTTCATCAGCTCGATGGGGACGTTGAGGTAGATGACGCGCCGCCCGTCGACGACGTTGCCCAGGTATTGCACGGTGAAGGTGCGTCCCATCGGGCTGGTCGGGCGCGGGTCGTGGACCAGGCAGACGTACTCGTCGATGGGGACGGCGAGATACTTTTCCGCGAACTCGCACGGGGACAGTTCCCCGTCGCGGTGGAAGGCCTTGTCCTTGTCGTTCCACTGCCAGAGGAAGCGCTTGGGCGGCGTGCCGAGGTGCACGCACAGGACGCGGAAGACGACGGACAGAATCCGCTGTTTCGCCGCGCGCAACGCCTCTGAAGAGGCGCCGGCGGCACGCTGGTCGCGGATCGTTTTCGCCCCCTCGCGCAACGCGGAACGGAGGGCGGCGTTCATGCGCCGGGTGTTCGACGAACTCTCGGTTTCGGGCATGAGGGCCTTGGGCAGGACGCCGTACTTGCGGACCACGTTGGCGAACATGTTCCACTGGCCGCCGTCGTCGATGGGATGGGCGAGCAGCCAGGCCACCGTGCGGTCGCCGACGTCGAGGGCGGCGGTTTCGAGGATCGCTTCGAGAAAGTAGTTCGCGCGTTCGATCTTGTCGCAGAACAGCGTGTAGTTCTGGCTCAGCTCGAAGTTCTTCAGCTTCATCGTCTTCATCGCGCCGACGCGCAGGAGGTTCAGCCCGGCGAACATCCAGCAGCGCCCGGAACTCTTCTGGTTGGTGACTTTCCAGTCGTCCAGCAGATTAGAGAAGGTGTGGTCGGCTTGGGTGACGATCGAGCGGTTGAGCGCGACATCGTCGACGCTCGTCTGCGTCACCGCGTTCTGCATCAGCCGCGCGGTGGGATGGTCAGCGAACTCCCGGCGCAGCTCCGCCAGGCGCTCCGGCGTCAGAGCGCCGTTGGTTGTCTGTGGCTCATGGGAAGAGGGCATAGCGATCTCCTACGAAAAGTTTGAATCGGATTCCTGCGCCAGACTGGCGAAAAGACCAATAAACCACGGAACACACGGAATACATGGGAAAACTGCCTGTTGGTTGTTTTCCGTGTGTTGCGTGGGCGGTCTTCATTCCACTTGTTGGCTATGTAGCCGGCGGCAGAAGCTTCTTCTTGGCGGGCGAGAGTTCCGGCGAATTCCGAGCGCCTTCGATGATCTTTGCCAAGGTCGCGGGCGGCACGGGGCTGATGATTCGGAAACCGCCTCTTTCCACCGATTGCTGAAGAGCGTCGGCTTTTCCGGATTCGGACCGCGAATACGCCACCGTGCTCCGGTGAGTCAGCAACGAGTAATCGGCCGGACCCAGGATACAGGCTTCGTCAACGGATCTATCCCGCAAGGTGGTCAGGTTGACCATCAGGATCTCTCCGGCGTTTGCCGAGGGGTCCGACAGCACAACCCAGATGTGCCTTGGCGGCAGGTTGCAGCGTAGACTCGTGCCGAGACCGATCATCGTGCCCGCAACGCCGCTTCCAGGAAACTCGTCTCCGCGATCTCTTCCTTCATGCGCTCGATCTCCTCCCCGGTCTTTCCGACCGCCTGCGCGATACGCTCGATGGAGATCAAGTCGCGCCCATCTTCCAAGGGACTCCATTCCTCGCAGTGTTCATGGCACCAGTCGCACAGCGCCCACTGGTCTTTGGCCCCATGCTCGCTATGGACCTCTTCGATCAGCGCCACTTCGCTGTCCGACAGATGCTCCCTTGGCGCGGCGCCCCGCAGCGAGACCAGGTGGCCCTGGCGATCGCTGATCAACTCCTCCCACTGGCCCTCCTCCGCGCCCCACAGGCGTCCGGCGTTGATCAGGTCCAGCACCTCGCTCGTCATCGGGCCGTTGCGCAGTGAGAAATAGGTTCCCCCAACCACGGGAATGCCCCGGCGCTGAATGGACAGCCGGTCGAGGAGATAAACCATCTTCACCAGTTTCAAGACGCTCATGGTCCCGCCGGCGCGCCGCAGGAACTGGCAGGCGGCCTCGGTCGCTTTGGCAACGTCGCATCGAATGTGCATGGCTCGCCTCGCTATTCAAAGGTTACCATGTCAGACTATATCGCGGTCGATGGCGGTCCGCAAACGGAAAGGAATCCCGGAATCTTCCCAAAGGGCGCCGATTCCCCTTGGATAGCGACCGGGCTGGCCTGAACAGTGGCCTTTCCGTGTATTCCGTGTGTTCCGTGGTTCTCTCTATTCCACCGCCGACGGGACCTTGATCTCTCCGGCAATGATCTTGTCCTCCAACTCGTCCACCTGCTTGCGGATCTCCGGGGTGAGGATGTCTTTGTTCGACTCGTTGGCCACGTAGCCCAGCGCGCCTTCTTTGAGGCCGAACTCGCGGATGCCGCCCTGCCAGCGGCCTTCGGCGAAGTCGCGGATGCTCTGGAACACCGTCTCGCCGGTAACTTTGAGCATCGAGGTGACGATGACGCGCGGCGCGGCCATCTTGGATTGATCGGCGTCGACCCCGACGGCGCGCCTCCCGCGCTCCTCGGCCGCCTTGAACACGCCGAAGCCGGTCGTGCCGGCGGCCTGGAAGATGATGTCGGCGCCGGCGTCGAATTGCGCCAGTGCCAGCTCCTTGCCCTTCGGCGGATTGGCGAAGGCCTCGCCGGTCATGCCCGCGTAGGCCGCCAACACTTTAGTTTCCGGCTTCACCGCCTTGGCGCCCGCGCGGTAGCCCGCCTCGAACTTGCGGATGAGCGGCGAGTCCATGCCGCCGACGAAGCCCACCGCGCCCGTGCGGCTGAGCAGCGCGGCGATGGCGCCGACGAGATACGCGCCTTCCTGTTCGCGGAAGCGGATGCCGAGCAGATTCGCGGGCATGCCCTCTTCGGCGCCGGAATAATCGACGACGGCAAACTTCCGATTTGGAAACTCCCTGGCCAGCGCCAGGAAGTCGTCGCTGAAGAAAAGCCCGATGCCGAAGATCAAGTCGGCTTTGCCCGCCGCCAGCCGCCGCGCCAACGGCATGCGCTGCGAGGCGTCGCCGGGTTCGAATTCCAGCGTTTCGACGCCGAGTTCCTTCTTCGCGCGCGTCAGGCCGTCGTGCGCCGAGTCGTTGAACGACGCGTCGCCCAACCCGCCAACGCTATAGACCAACCCGATGGTTGGCTTGGCCGCTGGCGCGGAGGTTTGGGCGAAAAGGGGAGAGACGAACAACGGAGTGATAAGCGTTGGAGCAATGAGCAATGGAAGGAAAGCAATGACAGGGCAACGCCTCATGAATCTCCACCGCCTTTCTGTGAATCCGTTCGGAGAGCGGCTGTCTTGTGGCGTGGGCGGCCAGCCCGCGCATGGGACAAGAGCGGAACGGTCAAAAGAGCGCGGGCCAGGCGGCCCAAGCCGCACTCCCCTAATTTGCCGCCGGGGAAGGAGGTTGTCAACCGCGGGGCCGCGGAGCGATCCCTCTTTGGGGATTGCGGTCAGGGAGCAGTTTGGCATACAGTGCCCCGAAAGCTGGGGCCGCGGCCTCGCGGGCATTGAGAAATTCGTCTTTTGTACAGCCGTTTACATCCGCGCGGAGGAGGTTGGGCATGGACGGATTGCGTGTCAAACACCGTGTTGTGGCTGCGCTTTGCGCCGCATGCCTGTGGGGCATTGTGCAAACGGGGAGCGCGGTCGAGGGGCCGCCGACCCTGGGCACGGTGACAGACGCAGGCGGCTCGACGGCGCACCTGACCTGGACGAACGGTTCCTCGCCCCCCGTGCAGTTCCTCGGCTTCGCGTACGACTATTACGCCTCGAACTGGGCGCAGGGCGGCGCGGGAGGGACGATGTGGTATCCGTTTCCCGCGAGCGCCACGTCAGGCAATATGGCGCTGGGGTCCAGCGGCGCGTACTTCGTGTGGATTTCCAACCAGTACGGCGACGGATGGTATGCGTGCGGCAATCCCTGGGCCGGCATCCTCTACAGCGGGACTCCGCACGGGCCCAGCGGAGTCGTGACCACCCGCCAGCTCGGGGCAAAGAACGTCCGCCTCCATTGGAAGCCTGACCTGTATGGGACGTGGCGCTACCAAATCATCGTCTTCAAGGCGGGTGTGGGATACATCGTCACCGATGGCCCCGGCGGCGTGAGCGAGTGGCATGCCGTCGACTATGGCGGGACGGCTTACTCGGCGGGCCAGGCCAGCTTCTCCGAGGGATGGGCGGATTTCACGCTGGGCGCGGGGACGTATTGGTTTTACATCGCCGCCCAGGGCTGGCAGGCGCCTTACCCGCTCAGCCAGTTCGCAACGGCCCCCGCCACCGTCTTGGCCGAGAAGAACTTCAACCTGCCGAACGGGGCGATCCTGACCATGGTGAAAATCCCGGCCGGCTCGTTTCAGATGGGTTCGCCCGACGCCGAAAGAAGCCGCATGACCTGCGAAGGCCCGGTGCACGGGGTCACAATCGGCTATTCCTTCTACCTCGGCAAGTTTTTGGTGAAACAGAAGCAGTGGCAGGCGGTCATGGGGAGCAACCCCGCGCACGACCACGGCGTGGGAGACAATTATCCGGTCTATTCTGTCTCCTGGGACGATTGCCAGGCCTTCATCACCGTGCTCAACGGCTTGGGACTGGGCGGGACGTTTCGCCTGCCGAGCGAATCGGAAGGCGAAGACGCCCGCCGCGCCGGCACGACCACACGGTTCTTCTTCGGCGATTCGCTCTCGGTGGACGATCACGCCACGGATGGTCCCGCCGGGACATTGCCGGGCAACCGCTCGGACTACATGTGGTATGAGTTCAACGCCACCGCCAGCAACCCCGTGGCGACGAAGCGTCCGAACCCGTGGGGGCTGTATGACATGAGCGGGAATGTGATGGAATGGTGCCAGGATTGGTATCACACGAGTTACACGGGCGCGCCGACGAACGGCAGCGCGTGGCAGACGCAACAATCCGGTTATCCGTATCGGGTGTGCCGCGGGGGCCGTTGGAGCGACGCTGCGGCCTACTGTCGTTCCGCAAGCCGTGACTACGCCTCCCCGGACAGCCGCTACTACGGCCTCGGCGTGCGGTTGTCGTGGACTCAGTGAAGCCGCTGTACGCTTTGGCGCTTTACCCTTTTGCGAGCGAGCAACGCGAGCGCAACTCGATAAAAACCACGACGGCCCTTCCCCGCGCAGATACAGGGATGCATCACCCATGGCCAAACCGACCTAAACGGCAAGCTGAACGAGGAGCTGCGGCGCGCTCCAGGAAGTCGATGAAC
>JAPLSS010000119.1 GCA_026398515.1 Candidatus Sumerlaeota bacterium
GATTCGTCGGCGCTGATATTCGTCGTCCGCGAGGAAAGGAAACGTTTGCTCCGGCGCTGTGGGGTCGCCCTGGGAATCGAAGGCGTCGATTCGGGCCACGGCCGCCGCCCCGCCGCCTTCGCCGCGCGCCCAGAAGGTCAGCGCGTAGCGTTTGGCGACCGTCGAGACGGCCAGCCGCTGAGAGACCGCGTCGCCATCGGCTAAGCCGACCGCTCCGGCGCCCGAATGGATGGGCTGGCCCAAGGCGGGAAAGACCGGAGAGCCGACGATCGACCAGCCCACGGGGAGCGGCGGCTGGCCCGCGGCCTCCTCGAATCCCGGGTTCTGGAAATCCTCGCCGTAGATTTCAAAATCGTCTTCCCACACCCACAAGCCCCAATCCAACGCTCGAGGGAAGAACTGGCCGACGGTGGAGCCAAGAGGAGCGAGGAAGGATCCGTAGATGGGGCCGTAGGCGTTCGACACGTAAAACGCCGGCGAGTGCGCGCCGCCCAGATACTGCGAACCGCCCGCCCATTGCACGTATAAATGCGCGGCGCCGGAGTGAACATCCGAACGGAACCGTCCGCCGAAGGTGTAGTGGCTCCCCGGAACGGGCGTGAACGCTTGCCAGTATATGTCGCTTGCGCTGACGCGCGCGGCCGCCACGCCCGACGCCGCTTCGCGCCCCGAGCGGTCATAAACGGGCGAGCCAAAGACGCTCCAATCGTCCGGGGCGCCAGGGTCTTGGGAGTTCCGTTCCAAGCCCGGGTTGACAAGCGCTGCCCGACCCGGCTTCGGTCCCGCCAAGGCAACGAAGGCCATCCCCAGCGCCGCGCCGAGACATCGCCTGACCCGCCTGGACATCGTTCCTCCTCATTGCTCATTCCAGTCTATATCATCTTTGTGGCAATCGTGGAACAACTGTTCGTGGCGCGGAACAACGTGCGATTTGGCTTGATTCGCTTTGCGGAGCGAAAGTACATTCCACGACTCGCGGAATGCGACCCGGCGTGCTTGCGCGCGGGCGGGCGATTCGTCGCCGCCTCCCCACGCGAAGCGGCTGAGCCATCAACACGGCGGCATAATCCTTGCGGTTTCCGGCGGGGCTCAAAGAGGCGGAGGCGGCGCCTGCGCCTTGGAGGGCCGGGAAACGGGGTCGCCGGACATAAACTGAGGAGGCACAGGACCTTGTCTGAAGAGGAACCCAAAGCGCCGGCCGAATCGAGCGCGCCAACCAGCGGCGAAACCGCCCCGGCCGAAGCGGCGCCCGCCGAGAAAGCGGAGAAAGAGGACGAGAAAGTCCCGTACCAGATCGTCGAGACCATCTCGCTCGAAGGCTCCGTGAAGCAGTTCAAGGTGTCCGTTCCGCGCGAGGTCTACGCCAAGCGGACCGAGAAAATGTACAAGGACTTGGGGGCCAACGTCGTCATCGAGGGCTTCCGCCGCGGCAAGGCCCCGCGCCGGCTGCTGGAGATCCGGTATGGCAAGGAAGTGCAGGAAGACGCGGTCAACGCCTTGGCCTCCGGTGTCGCCGCGCAGATCGTCGAGGCGGAGAAACTGCAGCCCATCGCTGGAGATCGAGGTCGCCCCGGAAGTGAAGATCCAGGGCTACGACGGCCTCGAAGTGGAGATTGAAGAGGTGAAGGTCTCCGAAGACCTGGTCGACGCGGAACTGGAGAGGTTGCGTCAGGCCAACGCGCAGTTCAAGACCGCGCCGGCAGGCGCCAAGTTTAACCCCGGCGACGGCGCCGTCATCGACTACGAGGTCCTTGACCAGAAGAGCGAGCGCCTGGAACGCCAATGCTTCACCGACCGGTTCGAACAGGACTTGGGCGCGCGCCTCCCCCAGGAATTGGCCAAACAGCTGACGGGCCTGGAGCCGGGGCAAACGATTTCCGCCGAGATCACGTCGTCCCACCACACGCGCCGGGGCGAACTGCGCGAATCCACCGACACGCACAAACTGACGCTCAAGGAGATCAAGATCCGCGAGCTGCCGAAGCTGGATGACGAATTCGCCAAGGACTTGGGCGAGTTCGATTCGCTCGAGGCGTTGAAGACCCGCATCCGCAACGAACTGCGCTCGCACGCGGAGCGCCGGGAGCGCCAGGCCGCGTTGGACGCGTTGTACGCGAAGATCCTGGAGGCCAATCCGTTCGACGCCCCCAAGTCGGTTGTCTCCCAATCGGCGCTCGGCATGGTCGGCGGCACGGCCCGCCGCCTGGCCAGCTACGGCATCAGCCTTTCGGATCTGGACGAGCAGACGCAACGCAACTACATCCAGAACACGCGGACGTACGCCGAGCGCCTGGTGAAGATTGAACTCGCCATCGGCGCCATCGCCAAGGAGCAGAACATCGCCGTGGCCAACGAGGACGTCGACCGGGCGATCGAGCGCATGGCCGAGCGCGAGGGGCGCCGCCCCCTGGCTATCCGCGCCCGGTTGGAGAGAGCGCGGCAACTCGATGCCTTGCGCGGGGAATTGCTCACCGACAAGGTCAACGACTTCCTGCTCACGAAGACGAAGGTGGCCAAGGTGGAGCCGAAGCCGAAGGCCGAAGGGGAAGCCGTCGCCGCGCCGGCGGAGGGCGAAAAACCGAAGGTTTGAGTTTGGAGTGACGCCTTCGGGCGTTTGACTGGAACGCCTGAAGGCGTCACTCCGAACTCAGACGAATTCTTGAAAGAGGGTGTGTGGGAATGGACTATTACGTGCCCATCGTCGTCGAGCAGAGCGAACGGGGCGAGCGGTCATGGGACATCTACTCGCGGTTGCTCAAGGACCGCATCATCTTCATCGGCGGCGACATCAACGACTTCGCGGCCAACGTGGTCATCGCCCAGCTGCTGTTCCTGCAGAGCGAAGACCCCGACAAGGAAATCAATCTCTACATCAACAGCCCGGGCGGGATCGTCACCTCCGGCCTGGCCGTCTACGACACGATGCAGTTCATCAAGCCCGACGTGACGACCTGGTGCGTGGGGCAGGCCGCCTCGATGGCCGCCGTGCTGCTGGCCGCGGGGGCCAAAGGCAAGCGCTACGCGTTGCCGCATGCGCGAATCCTCATCCATCAGCCGCTGGGGGGCATGCAAGGCCAGGCCAGCGACATCGAGATCCAGGCGCGCGAGATGCTCCGGGTGAAGGAATCCCTCAACCAAATCCTCGCCCGCCACACCGGGCAGACGCTGGAGAAGATCGCCGCCGACAGCGACCGCGACTTCTTCATGGACGCGGAGATGGCTTGCGAATACGGGTTGATCGACCACGTGGTGGAGAGCCGCGCCGCCATCGAGGGCGGCGACGGCGGGCCGCCGAAAGCGACCAGCTGACGCGGCGAAGACACGGCGGAAGCGAAGGCGGAATGAGGAGGCGGAACAACGATCCCGCCCCGTTGTTCTTGGGTCCACCACGTTCACGACGCCCACCGGCGTCCACCGGCGACTACCGCGTCCATTCAGTCCGACATCCCCGGACTGGAACTCTTGCCTTTCCGCCGGGGAATGTGGTAGATTTCGCGGTCGAATGGCAATCCGTTGAGGAAAGGATGGGGTCCCATGAGCCGCGCACGTCGCTGGGGATGGGTCCTGGCGTCCATCGGCGCGCTATGCCTTGGAGGCGCCGAGCCGGCGCGGGCCGACACGATCCGCTTGAAGGATGGGCGCGCGTTCCACGGGAAGATCGCCAAGCGCGAGGGAGGCAAGATCGTCTTCGACATGGGCGGCGCCGATTTGACCCTTCAGGAAGACCAAGTCGCCGGCGTCGAGAACGATTCGGAAGTGGAAACCCAGCTGAAACGCGCCCAGGACTTGCTGGGCCAGGGCCAGCTCGACGAGGCGCTGGCCGCGTGCGACGCGGCGGAAAAGGCCGGGGCGGCGCCGTCGCAGGTCAAGGAAATCCGCGACGCTATCGCGGCCAAGCGCACGGCGGCGCTCGATCCGCTGAAGGCGATGAAGCCCGAGGCGCGCCGGCATTATGATCAGGCCCTGCAACTCCTCGATCGCACCCTGGTGATGGAGGCCAGCGACGAAATGGGCCAGGCGCTCGCCCTGGATCCTCAGAACCTGGCGATTCTGCGCGAACTGTTGAAGATCGACTACACCCTCTTTCTGCGCGGCGAGATCGCGCTGGCCAGCCTGCAGGGCACGGCGCAGAAACTCCTGGCCGTGGCCCCGGACGACGCGATGGCCAAGCGCCTGATGAGCATCGCCCAGGAGAAGCAATACAGCCGCGAAGAAGACAAGAAGAAGACGATGGACTCCCTCTGGGAGAAGATTCAGAAAGCCAAGGAGAGCGGCAAGCTGACGCCCGACTTGCTCGACGACGTCCGGCAATTGCGCGCCTTGGGGCCGGACGACTCGATCCTGGCGGAGTTGAAGCAGATCGAGGCGCAACTGCTGCCGCTGGAGATGGCCCAGAGCGCCGGCGACCAAGCCAAAGCGCCGCCGAGCGGCGCCAAGGCGGGAGCCAAGAAGGCGCCCGGCGGCAAAGCGCCCACGGCGGCGGCCAAAGGCGCGCAGGGCCAGACCACGCAACACCGAACACAGTCTGCCGGCAAGGGGCAGTGGGAGGCGACGCGAAAGACTTCCTCACGCAAGCCCGCCCGGCGATGAGGCGAAGGCGGCGCAGGCTGGCTGGCCGGCGGTTCTGGGAGCGCCGGATCGTTCCGCACGGCCGGAAAGTCCGCGCCGCAAACGGATGGCGCTTGGGGCAAAAACCAATATTCGGGGGATTTCGCCGATACGCGCAGCAGGGCGCCGTAGGCCCACGCCGGGGCTCCCGTGGCTGCGCCCGCGCGTGAAGGAAAAACATTGGATTCCGCGCGGCGCTTTGCGGCATAATGCGTGTGGGTGACCGGCGGGCGGAGCGGGGCGAGGGAGGCGCGCCGAGGGCGGTTTCGGCGTGCCATTCGCCGGGCGCAGATATATCTGAAGAGGGAGGGCGCCTTTGGCGCACGGCCCATGGGCGCAGCGGGAAGGGCGCGCCGTGGGCGTGGCGGTTTGCAGGTCGGCTCGCGTGGAGGGGCGCGAAGGTCGGCTGAATCAGGCGCCGGAACGCTCGGGGCGGCGGAGAAGAGAGGATTCAGGCATGGCCTCAAATCCTGCGGAACGCGCGAGAAACGGGGGCAAGGGCGTGGCCGCGCCGGGCGAAGCCGCGGTGCGCGCTTCCGTTCCCGATGCGCGAGCGCTGTATCCCAACAAGAACACCTCCCTGCGCCTGGCGCGCATCCTCGAGGAGGCGGGCCTGGTCAACGAACAGATGATCCAGGACCTGATCCGATCGGGCAAAGAGGACGCCGCCTCCATCCAGCGCAGTCTGGTTCAAACCGGCCTGGTTCGCGAAGACGACATCCTGGACGCGCTGGCCCAGGAGATGCACCTGGAGCGCGTCGATTTCAGCGCCGTCGTCATCACGCCCGAATTGATCGGCCAGGTCCCCGCCCGCATCGCGCGGAAATACCGCATTTTCCCCGTCCGCTACGACGAAGACACGATCTGGGTGGCGCTGTCCGACCCGCTCGATATCCAGACCACCGACGACCTGAAGATGGTGTTGAACAAAGAGGTGATCGGCTGCGTCGCCCCCGAAGAGGACATTGCGCGGGCCGTGCGCCGGTACTACGAGGGCGACGAGATCTCCAGCATTTACGAAAAGACCATCGAAGAGGAAGACGAGTCCGGCGTGGAGCGGCGCTCGGGCTTCAAGGACTACTCGAAAATCGACCTGGACGCCGAGAACACCTCCGTCAACCAGCCGGCGGTGGTGAAGTTCGTCGACCTGATTTTCCGGCAAGCCGTTCATGAGCGCGCCAGCGACATTCACGTCGAACCGGCGCGCACCACCCTGGAAATCCGGTTCCGCGTCGATGGCGTGCTGCACCACGTGCCCTGCCCGCCGAAGAAATGGGAGAGGCAGATCATCGCCCGCCTGAAGGTCATGGCGTCGATGGACTTGGCGGAAAAGCGGGTCCCGCAGGACGGGCGCATCAAGTTGAACGTCGAGAACAGGAAACTCGACTTGCGCGTCTCGTGCCTCCCGGCGTATTTCGGCGAAACGATCGTCATGCGCATCCTGGACCAGTCCTCGGTCATGCTGGGATTGGCCGACGTGGGCTTCCTGCCCGACAACATCGAGAGATTTCGCCACCTCATCCGCGCGCCGAACGGCGTCATCCTGATGACCGGGCCGACCGGGAGCGGGAAGACGACCACGCTGTACGCGGCGCTGTCGACGCTGAACACGGTGGAAACGAAGATCATCACCGCCGAGGACCCGGTGGAATACCAGATCGCCGGCATAAACCAGGTGCAGATCGACAAGGAGATCGAGTTGAACTTCGCCGCGGCGTTGCGCGCCATGCTGCGCCAATCGCCCGACATCATCCTGGTGGGCGAAATCCGCGACCTGGAGACGGCCGAGATCGCCATTCGCGCGGCGTTGACCGGCCACCTGGTGTTCTCCACCCTGCACACCAACGACGCCCCCAGCGCCACGGTGCGCCTGGTCGACATCGGCATCAAGCCGTACCTGGTCGGCTCGTCGCTGGCGGCGGTCATCGCCCAACGCTTGGTGCGGCGCATCTGCGGCACGTGCAAGAAGCCGTACAAGCCCAGCTCCGGCGAGCTGGTGGAGATGGGCCAGGACCCGCGGAAGGTCCCCGAGGATCTGGTGTTCTACAAGGGCGAGGGGTGCGACCGGTGCAGCCAGTTCGGCTACCGGGGCCGCACCGCCATCCACGAAATCATGGAAATGGACTCCGATCTGCGCCGCATGGTCATCCGCGGGTCGGCCTCGACGCACCTGAAGGCGGCGGCGGCGGAGAAGGGGATGCGTTCGTTGCGCATGGACGGCTTTGAGAAGATAGTGCGCGGCGACACGACGTTCGAGGAAGTCATCCGGATGACGCAGGAAGACTAAGTCAGATTGGAATGCGGGGACCGGTCCAATGCTCGACATGAACGAGATGCTCAAGATCATTGTGGAGCGCGACGCCTCGGACTTGCACCTATCGGTCAGCAAGTTTCCGGTGATGCGTCTGCACGGCGGCCTGGACATGATCGACCCCGAAATCCTGACGCCGGAAGACACCGAGCGCCTGATGCGCGAGATCACCCCGCCGCGCTACCAGCAGATGCTCCAAGAGAACGGGTCGTGCGACTTCGCCTATTCGTACAGCGAACGGGCCCGGTTCCGTTGCGCCGTCATGCGCTCGAAGGGCCACCTGTCCGTCGTCATGCGCCTGATCCCCAGCCGCATCATGACCTGGGAGGAGCTGGGGCTGCCCGAGGCCTCGGTGGGCCACGTGCTGAAGGCGCACCGCGGCTTGGTCATCGTCACCGGCCCCACCGGCAGCGGCAAGACCACCACGCTGGCCACCATGATCGACTGGATTAACATCAACCGCCAGGTGCACATCATCACCGTCGAAGACCCGATCGAGTATTTGCACCCGCACAAGCGCGCCATCGTCACCCAGCGCGAGCTGCACGTGGACACCCCGTCGTTCCACTTCGCGCTGCGCGGCGCGCTGCGCCAGGACCCCGATGTCATTCTGGTCGGCGAAATGCGCGACCTGGAGACGATGGAAGCCGGGCTGATGGCCGCCGAAACCGGCCACTTGGTCTTCGCCACGCTGCACACCATCGGCGCGGCGGAGACAATCAACCGCTTCGTCGACGCCTTCCCGGTGAACCAGCAGGAGCAGATCCGCGCGGTGTTGAGCGTGGCGCTGACGTCGATCATCTCGCAGACGCTGATGCCGCGCGCGTCGGGCAAGGGGCGCGTGGCGGCGTACGAGATCCTGCACAACACCCCGGCGGTGGCGAACCTCATCCGCGAGAAGAAGACGAACCGCATCCTGTCGACCATCCAGACCAGCGCCAAGCAGGGCATGATCACGATGGACGATTATCTGATCAACCTGTACCGGAAGGGCATCATCACGGGCGAGATGTGTTTGGAACGCGCCTACTCGCGCGATGAAATGCAGACGAAGATGCTGTCCGTCGGCGGCGGCGAAGGAGCAGGGGAATATTGAGATTTTCGATTCTTGATTTGTATGTTTCGATTGGAGCCGCCGGTCAATCGGCGTCCCAGAGCGGGCGCCGCCGAACGCTGAAACGCAAGCGCGATGGTTCAAATCGAAAATGAAAAATCAAAACTCGTAATTCCCGTGACGGTCCTAGACGCATGAGCGACCATTCCAAAATCCCCCCGGAAGACGAAGCCGCGGCCCACGCGCGGTCGCTGGACGATTTGCTGTCCGGCGAAGCCGCCGACCGGCGCCTGGCCGGGCCGCAGCCGGCCGCAGACGAGGAAGCCGCGCCGCTGTCGCCGGTCGCGCCGGGCGTCTCGGAATTCGGCCCCGTGCTGGAGGGGGACTTCCACGAGGCCCTGGCCACCGACCTGGGGCGCGAATACGTCAAACTGACGGACTATCCGGTCAAGGACGTCAAACTCCTGCGGACCATCCCGCTGGAGGTCTGCAAGCAATACAAGTGTTTCCCGTTGCGCGAAGAAAGCGACGGCTTGCTGCTGGTGGCCGTCAGCGACCCGCTCAACGTGACCATTGAAGACGACCTGTCGTTCCGCCTGGGACGGCACGTGCGCACCGTCATCGCCGACGAGGAAGCGATCCTCGACGCCGTGGACCGCTATTACGGCATCGGCGACCTGACCATCGAGACGGTCATTGAAGAGGACGAGAAGAAGAGCGGACCCACCGAGGTCTCGCTCAACCTGACGGAATACGACCTGGGCACGCTGGAAGAGGTGGTCAACCAGCCGGCCGTCATCAAGACGGTCAACCTCGTCCTCATGCAGGCCATTCGCGACCGCGCCAGCGACATTCACATCGAGCCGTTCGAGGGGTTCATGCGCATCCGCTACCGCGTCGACGGCGTGCTGCGGGAGATTCCGCCGCCGCCGAAGTCGATGCAGCTGGGGATCATCTCGCGCCTCAAAGTCCTGGCGAACATGGACATCTCCGAAGCGCGCCGGCCGCAGGACGGGCGCATTAAACTGACGATGGAGAACGGGCGCGAAGTCGACATGCGCGTGTCGTCGCTGCCGACGGTCCACGGCGAAAGCATCGTCATGCGCGTCCTGGACCGCTCGGTCATGGAAGTCGGCGTCAGCCAGATCGGCATGACCAAGGAGGTCCTGGAGCGCTTCCTGCGCATCTGCCGCCGGCCGAACGGCATCGTCTTGGTGACCGGGCCGACCGGCTGCGGCAAGACCACCACGCTGTACGCCGCGCTGAAGGAGATTTACGACCCCGGCGAGAAGCTGATCACCACCGAAGAGCCGGTGGAATACGACCTGGACGGCATCGTGCAGGTCAACATCAACGAGAGGGTCGGGCTGACGTTCGCCGCCTGCTTGCGCAGCATTCTGCGCCAGGACCCCGACAAAATCCTGGTCGGCGAAATCCGCGACCTGGAGACGGCGGAAATCGCGATCCAGGCCTCGCTCACCGGCCACCTGGTGTTCTCAACCCTGCACACCAACTCCGCCGCGCTGACCGTCACCCGGTTGATCGACATGGGGGTGGAGCCGTTTCTGATAACCTCGACGACGCAGGCGGTCATCGGCCAGCGCCTGATGCGTTCCATCTGCCCGACGTGCAAGACGATCCACCAGCCGGCGCCGGAGGAGCTGCGGGAATTCGGCTACGAGCCCAAGGAAGTCGCCGACCTCACGTTCTACGAGGGCCGGGGCTGCTCGGACTGCAACCAGACCGGCTACAAGGGGCGCATGGGCATCTTCGAGCTGCTGGAAGTCAACGACGCGATTCGCGAGTTGATCCTGCAACGGGCCTCGGCCGACGATTTGTACATCCAGGCGATAAAGGACGGCATGATGACGATGCGCCAGGACGGATGGCTGAAGATCTGCCTGGGCTACACGACGTTTGAGGAAGTCTCGCGCCAGACGCCGGTGGAAGAGGAGAGCGTCCGTCGGCTGCAAAAGCAGTTGGCCCGCGAGCGGCAGGAAGGCCGCCGCGGCGAGGAGGCGCTGGCGCCCCGAGCCGCCGCGGCGTCGAAGTCGATGGCGCCGGGGGAAGAAGCCGCGCCCGCCACCGGCCCCGCGCCCGACCAGTTCGGCGACGCGGCCGCGCCGGTTGCGCCGCCGCCGCGATAAGGCGCGAGAAATGGGGACAGTCGCCTATTTCGCGGGCGGAGGATGGGACGTATGGCTGAGATCCCTGCCCCGCGAAATAGGTGGCTGTCCCCATTT
>JAPLSS010000285.1 GCA_026398515.1 Candidatus Sumerlaeota bacterium
CGCACGCACGGTTCGATGAGGGGGCGCAGGAAACGGGACGCACGGTCCGACGGCTCTTTGCCACGCCACTGGAAACGGTCGACACACCGGAAGCCGCTGACCTAAACACACCCGCGCCTGCGCTCTACTCTACCCATTTTCCGAGGAGAAGACTCTTCCATGAATCGTGTGCTACGACTTGCCGCCGTCGGGGTCTTATCGGGCTTTGCCATGGGGCAGGGATTCTCCGCCGAGTGGAAGGACGACTTCGAGGATGCCAAAGCCTGGAAAGCAACCAACGAGAAAGCGCCGGCGCGGTTCGAGACCGCCGGCGGGATTCTGACCCTCACGGCTCTGCCCGGCGGCGAGGTCACGTGGGGAACGAGTCTCTACCGGGGCACACTGACAGCGAACCTCGACGATACCCCCTTTCTCGTGGCCAAGATCGTCGAGATGACCGGGGGTTTTCATGTCAAGCTGGTCAACCCAAAGACCGGCGAGAAGGTCGACACGCTCAGGCGCGTTTCCAAGTCGGGCCTGGCCGTCGAAAACATCCGCCAAAGCACGGGATGGTCGGGGCCGATTCAACTATCCATCGGTTTGTATGTCATGGGCGTCGGGAAAGCGGTGAAACTCGATTGGATCAAACTGACCGACCACCTGACGCCGGAGGAGGAACAGGCGTTGAATGAACTGCCGAAGGCCGATGCGGGAGAGAAGAAGGCGGCGTCGCAGCCAGCGGAGAGCGCGGTCAAATATCACGGGTTGACCGAGCTGGCCGCGCGCCAGGGTTGGCGGCGCTTGGAAGACACGCAGCGCGGCGCCTCATATCTCACGGAACGGACCGTCTATCGCGACAGCGCCACCGGGGCGCTGGTGTGGCGAATGACGTGCGACCCAGCGGTTGACGTCAACGACTACTACGACATTCCCGCCTGGAACGCGAACGGCTCGCTGATCGCATTTGAAAGTCGCCGCGCCAGCGGCCCGCGCGAACGCTGGCTGATGGACGCCAACGGCGCGAATCTCCGCCCGTTCCCCACGCCCGACGGCCAGCCGATCGCTACGGGGTACTGGAGCATTCTGTATCCCGACCGCTTCTACCACACGCGCAAGGACGACACAGGCACGCGGGTCGTGGCGACGAATCCTTACACGGGCGAAGAGCGGGTCGTCGCCTCCGCGCCAAAAGCCTTGGACAACATGCAGCCGCCGCACCCGTCGGAGCAATGGTTTCTGTTCGGAACCCAGCCGGGCAAGGATGACACGAGCGCGGCTTCCATGGCGCACGTGCTGGGCGTCGACGGCTCATTGCGCGAAGTCGCGTTTGAGAAGCGCTGGCACCGGTTGCGTTTCACCAAATCGCCGGATCAGCGCCTCTTCTTCAACTTCGACGATCCGCGCGAGCAATTCACCATCTTGCCCGACGGCAGCGGCCGCACGTTCATCCCCGACCCGGGCAGCCATCCCGACTGGCTCGTCGGCGGCAAGGAACTCACCTACTTCGCCGCCGGCGCCATCTGGGGCGTGCAATGGGACGGCACGGGGAAGCGCCTCATCATGCAGCACAACAACGGCGGCCACGGCGGACCGTGCCTGGATGGGGAATACTACGTCGCCGACACGCCGAAGAGGGGCGACTATCCGGACTCGATCCTCTATATCCGCACCGACGGCTCGCAGGTCTGCCACACCATCGCCAAACACATGAGCGCCTACCTCAGCCACAGTTCGACGTGGCACCCCGATCACCACACGACGCATCCGCACCCGGTGGCCAGCCCCGACGGGACGAAGATCCTCTACAACAGCGATTTCCTCGGCAAATACACGGACATCTACGTCGCCATCGCGCGCCTGCCCGATCCGCCGCGGGATCTTCAATCGCGCGTGGAAGGCGGCGTGGCGGTCCTAACCTGGCAGCCGCCGCGGCGCTCGCACGAGACGCGCGGCTATCTGGTGTATCGCCGCACGGCCAGCCACGACTACCGCCGCGTGACGCCGCAGCCGGTGGCGGGCCTGGAATGGCGGGGCGCTCCGGAGGCTGAACCGGGCTATTATGTTGTCACCTCCGTCGAATACAGCGGATTGGAAAGCCGCCCAAGCGGCGAAGTGTTTGAACAGGGCGCGGACCAATGGCAAGGCCCCGCGCGCATCGTCTTGGAAGCGGAGGCCGGGCAATGGATGCTGCCGATGCGCGAAACGTTCGATCCCCGGACGGCGGCCAATCTCTATTGCGTCGGCAATCCCGAGAGGCAAGGGGGCGACGGCCTGGCCTTCGGGATCAGCGCGCCCAAGAAGGCGCCGTATCGCCTGTGGGCGCGCGTGCGTGGCGCGGGCGCTCTCTCCGTCGAATCCGATGGCCGAAAGGCCGGCGCGATCGACTGCGCGGGAGAGGCGTGGACCTGGCGGAGTCTCGATTCGACGCTGCCGCTGGACAAGGGCGATCATAACTTGAAACTGACGAGTCTGGAAGGAGGCGAATTCGTGGATCAGCTCCTGCTGACCGACGATCCAGCCTTCGAGGCCAAGGCGGCCCTGACCACTGATGCGCAAGCGCCGGACGCGCCCCGCGGGTTGGCCGCCACGCCGGTTTTCACAAACGCGATTCGCCTGAGTTGGTCAAAGCCCCAGGCCGACGACGTGGATCATTACAATGTCTATTGCGGACGGGATCGCGGTTTCACCTGCGCGCAGGCCTCCCTCATCGGCTCGCCCTCCGAAACCGAAATGGTCGACTGGGGTCTGCGATTGAATGCGGCCTATTTCTACAAGGCGACCGCGGTGGATGGCGCCGGCAACGAGTCGGCGCCGTCGGAGGCGGTCGAGGGGCGCACGCCGCCATTCGAGCCGGTTCACGTTTCCCTTAAGTCCCAAGCCGGCGGCGAAGAGCCCCAGGCCGGCGACGAAGAGCCCCAGGCCGGCGACGAAGTCCCCCAGGACGCTCAGGAATGGGAGTTCGACCTGCCGCGCGACGGCGACTATGCGATCTGGGTCCGCTCGATGCACGACAAGCAGAAGCGCGCCGCGTTCGACCTGTTCTTCGACGGCGCCAAGAAGGACACGGACAAGATCGGCTGCGCGGTCTGGGGCCTCTGGGGCAAATGGAACTGGTCGCCCGCCGGCCGAATGGTCACGGGCAGTCCGCAACGCTACGCGTTCACGGCGGGAAGACACACGTTGCGGCTGAAGCCCAAGACGAACATGTCGCCGCTGAAGGAAGTCGTGATCACCGACGATCCGACGTTTCCGGGGGAGTGAAGCGGAGGCCGAATAAGGCCTATAGGGCCCATGAGACCCGCAAGACCTATAGGACCTATTGATTCTATGGGGCCGCCGCAAACGCGCCGGCGAATTCGCCCGCCGGGTGCGGCGGCCTCCAACCGACGCCGCGAATGAAGATCCAATAGCTGCCGGCGGCGGGCAGCGTCAGGTTCGCCCAGCCCTCGCGGAAACTGGCCGAGCCTTTCGCCGGCGCCTGTTCCCCATAATCCACGAAATGCCACAGCGCATTGCCGCCTGGCCCCTGCGTCAGGACCCACCCCGCATCGGTCTTCCAGGCGAGAATCTGATACTGCCACACGCCAAAGAGATCGGGCTTCCAGCGCAGGCGAAATCGGCGCCCGCCGAGCGGCTCCGCCCACGCCTCGCGCGGCGTGTGGGGCGGCGCGTCGAGCAGCGCTCCCGTCCACGGGTTCGGGCAGGCGCGCACCGCCCCGTCGGAATACTGCGCCGAAATCCACACGTGATACGCGCCCGACAGGCCGAGATCGATCGCTCCGGCGCGCTCATCGACAAGGAACGGAAACCACGGCGTGCCGTTGCACCCGCGCCGCACCCACTCGCCGGCGTAGAAGTCCCAGGCGAACGCGACGTATTGCGCCGGAGCGCGCGCCGGGCCGCGCCAATGCAGCTCCAGCGCGCCTTGGCTTGTTTCGTTCACCGAGTCAAGCCGCGGCGCGTCGGACGACGGTCCCGCGGGAATGGAAGGGGTCGGGTCGGGCATGGGCGAACGGCTCGATAGGATCGCGCGGCGTTGTCATTACCTGTGAGGAGACGCGGCATGTCAAGCTTAGGCGCCGGTGGAGTGTTCCCCTTAGGCCGGCGCCGCTTCCGCGCCCCGTCCATGCGGCTTGACAAGACCTCCCGAATATCCGATGGATTCAACATTCATCTCGATCCAGGTTCGGAGCGCGACCTTCCGGTCGTAGTCTCTTTCGACGTCCAGACGACGTGAAGGCCGCGCTCCGAACCATAGGAAAGGACTGCATGACATGTCGGACAAGATTCGGGTGGCATTGGTGGGTTGCGGGAACCGGGGGCCGGCGCACTGCGAGGCGGTCAGGGCGCTGCCCGATTTCGAACTGGTAGGCGTGTGCGACATCATCGAGTCGCGCGCCCGGAAAGCGGCCGAGCGGTTCGGCGTCGACGCGTACATGGATTTCTCCCAGCTGCTCAAGCGGCGCGGCCTGCAGGCGGTGATGATCGCGACCACCACGGACGCGCACGCGGAGCAGGCGCTGCGGTGCGCCGCGAAAAAGAAGCACTTCGTCGTCGAGAAGCCGCTGTGCGATTCCACCGCCAAGGGCAAGAAGATGGAGGCTGCGGCGAAGAAGGCCGGCGTGGTCGGCATGACCGGCTATCAGCGCACGTACCAGGCCGCCAACCGCGAGTTCATCCGGCGGTCGCGCGACATCGATCCGCTGCAAGTGGTGATGACCGCGCAACGCGGGTTTTTCCTGCCTCAGTTCTTCGTCAAGGAAATGTACGGCGGGATCATGGACGCGCTCACCCACGACATCGACATCGGCCTGCGCGCCGTCGGGGGGGAACCCGTGGGCGTCTTCGCGCAACTGCGCCGCGGCATTTTCCGCCCTGAGAAGGAGGCCGTCGAGTTCGTCAGCATCCTCGTCGAT
>JAPLSS010000594.1 GCA_026398515.1 Candidatus Sumerlaeota bacterium
CCAGGCCTTCGTCGGGAAGGATGCGCGCCACCCGCAGCCGCAGGGTCGCCACCGTATCGTCGCGCCGCCCCAGCAGCGTCGTGCGCGGGATGGCGCTTGGCTTTTGCACGCGCACGAGAATGTCGTCGCCTTCGCGCGCCCCCAGCTCGCGCGCCAACGCCGAATTGAGCGCCGCGTCGAAGCGCCCCACCCCCGTCCACCACGAGGCGTCGCTTTCTCCCAGCTTCCAAAACGACTCATCGACGCCGATGGCCTCGACGCGATTGGCCCGCCGCCCGCTTTGCGCATGCGCCGCCGAGGCGTCGAGCGTGATCGCCGCCGCGGCGCCGGGGAACGAGCGCGCCAGTTCCTCGCGGAAGAATGTTTCGCTCGTCAGCGCCTGGTCGATGCGCCCCAACCGGTCCAGCTCCAGGGAGCGCAAACTGCCGCGCACCGAATCGCCGATGGCCAGCGACCCGATCAACACGGCCACGCCCACGGCGGCCGCCAGCGCCACCGCCACGTTGATGCGCCAGTAATGGAGGAGAGAGCGAACGAGGAGGCGGGAGAAGGTCATGGGGATTTTCGATTTGGGATTTTCGATTTTCGATTTGAACCTCGAAGAGCAGAACAGGCCAGCGGATCACACGGAACACCCGGAAAAAAGGCGCCGCCGTCTCATTCTGTTCTTCCCTTTTGCCCGCCAGGCGCCGTTTCCGAATCCACTCCGTTTTCGCCTTCTTCTTCCGTGTTTTCCGTGTGCTCCGTGGTTAGCATTGTTGTTTTCTTCCTCAACTCATACATCTCGCAGGTTTTCGTTGGCTTGTCGGTCCAATCGAAAATCACAAATCACAAATCGAAAATCAGTATTCCGCCTTCCAGCCGGGCCACGCGATCGAACCGGCGCGCGAAGCGTTCGTCGTGCGTGACGACGACCAGGGCCATGCCGTCGTTCTTCTGCAAATCCAGAAAGCAATCGCCGATCGATTCCGCGGTGGCCTTGTCCAGGTTCCCCGTCGGCTCGTCGCACAGCAGGATGCGCGGCGCGTTGATCATCGCGCGGGCGATGGCCACCCGCTGGCGCTCGCCGCCGGAGAGGTCCGCGGGCGGATAGTCCATGCGCGCCCCCAGGCCGACTCGCTCCAGCAGCGCCGGCGCGCGCCCGGCCGCCGCGCCGCGGTCGCATCGGCGCGCCAGCGTCGGCACGAGCGCGTTCTCCACGGCCGAGCATTGCGGCAGCAGGTGGTGGTCCTGAAACACGAACCCCAGTTCGCGCCCGCGGAATTCGGCGATCTCGGATTCGGACAAACTAAACGGGTTTTGGCCGGCGATCCGCACCTCGCCCGCCGTCGGCCGATCGAGCGTCCCCAGGATATGGAGGAGCGTGCTCTTGCCCGACCCCGAAGGGCCCATCACCGCCAGCGATTCGCCGCGCCGCACGGCCAGATCGACTCCCTCCAGCACCACGAGCGCCCCGTCGCGCGTCGGGTATTCCTTCCGCACCCCCTCGGCCCGCACCGCAATCTCCCCCGCCGGCTGGCTCATCGTTGCGCCCCTTTCCTCGAACGCCTCACGGAACGAACCCCGGACATGCACGGACATGCACGGATATACACGGACGCGCACGGATTCACTGGCTCTGGTCGCATCCCTGTTCATCCACGTCCATCGGCGGTTTCGCTTTCATAGGAAGCCGCCCTCTTCGGAGACCCTCTCAATACATCATGTGTTCGCGATAGACTTCGAGCGCGTATTGGTAGGCCGGATAGGAGACGTTCGTCGAGAGCGAATGGTCCGACCCGAAGACGTAGCGCGCGCCCAGGGACTTCATGCCTTCGATCAGCCGCGCCACCTCGCGCCGAATGAGATCGCGGTCGCCGGATTCCAGCACCCGCGCGTCGAGCCCGCCGCGGAAGACCAGCCGGCCGCCGTGCTTGTCCGCGAAGGCCAGCGGATCGCACCCGGCCTTGATCTCCATTGGATCGAGGCCGTCGAACCCCGCCTGCGCGATGAGATCGAGCGCCTGAGTCACCCCGCCGCAGGAATGCAGGAACACCCACACGCCATGCGCGTGAAAGAACTCCACCAGCTCCCGGTAATAGGGGAAGATCAGTTCCTCCAGGACCTTCGGCGAGCAGAACAGGCCGTTCTTGTAGCCCAAGTCTTCGCACACGCGGACTCCGTCGGGTTTCCCCACTTCCGCGAAGAGGACCTCGTAGTGGGCCTTAAAGAAGTCCGTATAGACGCGGTTGAAGTCGCGAATCCATTCGGGATCGAGAAGCAAACTCTCGTAGAGGCACATGTCGCCCAGGCTCTGGCGCATGATCTCCCAGATGAACGGCGTGCCCCACAAGGCCCACCGGCCGGCGGCGCGGCGCCGGGCCAGCTGGTCGGCGGTCGCCTGGACTCGCAAGCGCTCTCGGTCGATCTGAAGCAAGTGCGGCCGGTAGTCGCGCTCCCACACTTCGCGGCTGGTCATGCGGAAGTCGATGTGCTCCGGCGTGCCCGATTTCTTTTTCCAATAGCGCAGCGCGGCCCCCGCGCCGTTGCGCCGGATGGCCCATTCGTCAGTCTCCCGCTCAACCGTTGTCGCCCCGCGCAACGGGAAGTGGTCGAACCCCCCGCCGGCCGGCCCGAGGTCGTAGGCGAAACGCTCGACGGGATCCACGGGCTTTCCCTTTTCGTCGACGGGGTAGCCTTCGCCGATCCAGCGGCGCATCGTATCGCTCCAGATGTTCTCCGCCAGCCCGACGCGCTCCGGCCGTTCGCCGCGCATCATACGGTTGATCAAGTCTCTCGAGCTTTGCATGGCCGATCCCCCCTTGGGACACGGATCGCGCATCATAGCAACGCGCGCCGCGCCGGGCAATGCGAGAAACGCGCGGAACGCGGGCGGTTTGCGCTGAACTACGACCTTGCGCGCGGGGGCTGTGCATCGTATACAGGCATGCTTTCTATGCGCATGAGGACCGAGGCATGGGATCGCTGGAAGAACAGATCGCCCATTCCGCGCCGGGGCTGAGCCACGTCGTGCGGGTCGGGCTGGGCGAACGCAGTTACGAAATCCATATCGGCGAGGGGCTGATCGACCGTCTGGGCGAGGAGGCGCGCCCGTTGCTGGGGAAGGCGCCGGCGGCGGTCGTCACGGCCGAGCCGCTGGCGATATCGCTGGGCGAGCGGGCGCTGGCCGGGCTGCGCGCCGCGGATGTCGAGGCGCGCATGTTCGCCGTGCCGGACGGCGAGTCGGCCAAGACGCTGGAGACGGTTTCGCGCATCCTCGATTTCCTGGTCGAACACCGGCTGCCGCGGCAGTCGGTCTTGTTCGCCGTCGGCGGCGGGGTGATCGGCGACATGGTCGGATTCGCCGCGGCGATTTACCTGCGCGGAATCGACTACGTGCAGGTCCCGACGACGCTGCTGGCGATGGTCGACTCGAGCGTCGGCGGCAAGACGGCGGTCAATCACTCCAAAGGCAAGAACCTGATCGGGGCGTTTCATCAGCCGCGGCTGGTGGCGGCGGACTTGACGGCCCTGGCCTCCCTCCCTCGGCGCGAATACCGCGCGGGACTGGCGGAGATCATCAAGCACGGGGTGATCCGCGACGCCGAATTGTTTGAAACGCTGGAGGAGCGCATCGAGCCGCTGGCCGCTCGCGAGGCGCGCCTGCTCGGGCCGATCATCCGGCGCAACTGCGAGATCAAAGCCGCGGTGGTCGAATCCGACGAGCGCGAGGCGGGCCCGCGGGCGATCCTGAACTTCGGCCACACGATCGGCCACGCGGTCGAGAGCTTGGCGTCGGGGTCGGGCATGCTGCACGGCGAGGCGATTTCGATCGGCATGGTCGGGGCGGGACGAATCGCCGTGGCGATGAGCTTGTGGGCGCCGCAGGAGTGCGAGCGGCTGCGCGCGTTGCTGGAGCGGGCCGGCCTGCCGACGCGCATGCCGCCGCTGGCGACCGAGGCCGTTCTGGCGCGCATGGGGCACGACAAGAAGATCGTGGGCCGGACGCTGCGCTTCGTGCTGCCGGAGGCCATCGGGCGCGTCGTCCTTCGCGACGACGTGCCGGCGGACCTGCTCGCGAACGCCATTGAGGAGCTCAAGGGTTGAGCCTGTATTCGGCCGGCGATCTGTCCACGGGCTCGACGCGCGCGCGGGCCGCGATTCATGGCTTCGTGGCGCTGGCGCTGCTGCTGGCGTTTTTCTCCACGCGCACCCCCGAGGCGCTGCCTCTGTTGCGCCTGCGTGAGACGCGGCTGGCGTTCCTGCTGCACTTGGTTTGCAACGGCGCGTTTTTGTATTGCGTGGGGCGGCGCGCGTGGGCAGGCGGGCCGATGGGCTTCCGCTCGGCGTTTGTTCTGTGCGTCGGCTGGTTCGCCTATGTCAGCCTCGCGGCGGCTCGTTCGCCCGTGCGCGGGGCGGCGTTGGAGGAGTGGTCGGATTGGCTGGACGCGCTGCTTCTGCTCTACGTGGCCTCCACGGAATTGGCCGAAGCGCCGGAGTTCTTTCTGCTCCTGCTGACCGGAACGACGGGGCTGGCGGCCGTCGTTTCGCTGTGGCCGTTGGCGAAAGGCCAGCTTCCCTCTCGCGGGCTGGAAATCGTCTTCGCGCTGACAGTGACGCTCGCCGGCGCGGCGGCGTTGTTTTTCACCAATCGGGAGCGGCCGTCGTCAGGAAGCCTGAAATGGGTCGGCGCACTGGCGCTTTGCCTGGCGGGGCTGGGCGCGCTGAGTTGGCTGCTCGGCGCCGGCAATCCGACGGCGCCGGAGAGGCTGGCGGCCGAGGTGATCGCCGCGCAGCATCCGGCGACGGGCTGCGGCGCCGGCTCCGTGCCGGAAATGCTGACCGCGTTCGCGCCGGGCGACGCGCCAAGCCTGCCTCTGCCGCGGGACAGCTGGCTCGTGCTGCGCGGGGAGTTCGGCTGGATCGGGATGGGGTTTCTCGTCTTCCTGGCGGCGATCGCTCTGTTGACGGGCCTGCGCCATCTGCCGCTTCTATGGCTGGAATCCAGGGCGACGATCGGCATCGGCCTGATCGGCCTGCTGGCGCTGACGTTGGTCAGCGTGCGCGGCGATTCGACCTTGTGCCATCCCTTCGGACGGCTGTTGCTGTTCCTGACCATGGGGCTGCTGATCGGGGTGCGCCCGCCGCCGGCGCATTCGGCCAAGTCGGAGAGCGCGCCGCTCTTGGACTGGAACTGGCGGGCCGCGGTTCGGTCGGTCGAATGGCGCGAAGTATGGCGGCCGTCGACGTGGGACCGCGTTCCGTGGCTGACGCTGTTGAGACCGTTGGCGCGGTTTCACGCGATTCTGGGGCTGGCGGCCCTTGTCGGCATCGCCGGGTTGACCGCGGAAGAGAGCCGCCCGTGGATCGCGGCGGGCCTGGCGCTCCCCCGCAAGGGCGAGGGCGTCGGCGATCTGTCGTACGGCCTGCGGCTGGGGCAGGCCACGCGGGTCTACCCGCACGAGGCCAGCCATTGGGAGGATCTGGCGGCCTATCGTCGCGAGCAGTTGAACCGCCTCCCGTTCGACGAGGCGCGATTCCAGAGAGCGGTGGACGCGTTCCAGCGCGCCATCGAAGCCGACCCCTTCCGCTGGAAGGCGCACCTGGAAGTGGCGCTGCTCCAGTTCAAGGCGAACCGGCTTTCGGACGCGATCCTGGCCCTGGAGCGCGGGCTGGAATACCGGCCGCAATCGGAGACGCTGCGCCGTTGGCTGGTGAAGGCGCAGATTCAGGCGGGCCAGTACGACGAGGCGGCGGAGGAATTGACCCTGCTGGCGCGCGACATCCCTCCGCGGCTGCCGCCGAAGAAGCCGAACGAGGAGCCGCTGGTCAACCCCGACTGGATTCAGATCAACTTCCGCCTGGCGGAGGTGTATGAAGCGCTGGGGCAGCTGTCGCGGGCGCTGGACCACTACGCCATCGCGTATCAGAAGGACCCGCACGGGCTATACAACGGCGAGGCGCTGCAAGGCCTCCAGCGGTTGAAGACCAAGATCCTGGCGGGCGAGTCGGCGAAGGAAGGCGCCGAGGAGGAGGCCGGCGCGGCGCCCGGTTCCCCCTCCGCGCCTTCCACGGAATCGGTTCCGAGGCGAACGCCGGTTCCGACGCGCCCGCGGATCCCTTGACGGGGATGTTGGATCTTGGATTTCTGATTTCTCGATTTATCCTGCGTCTCTCACCACGTGGTGTTTTTCGGCTTCTGGGGGCGCGGACGGCCTCGTCCGCCATGCATCCGCCACTTTGATGCGTGGAATTGAAGGGACGCCCTGCTTAATTCCGCCTCCCGCAACTCGCTGGCGCGTCCAGCTGGCTGGGTTAAGTGGGCTGTCCATTTAATTTCCTTTAATTTCCCTTTAATTTCAAACTCTTTCTGGATACTGCCGGTTTGGCGTTGGGATGCGCAAGGTGTTTTTGCGGTCCACGGAGCGCGGCGCCGGCGCATTTTCGTTCCGCTCGCGCCTAATCGAGAACGGCTTTCACCGCAGCCCTTGTAGCGCAGGCGTCTCGCCTGCATTTTCAGGGATCCGTTCAGGGTTCCGCGTACGACGGCGCAGGCGAGACGCCTGCGTCACAGAGGCCGCGATCCGTATCTCGGCGAAAATGCGCCATGGAAGGCAGGACGACTTGGGGACAGGACGATGAACGACGATAGGGCAAGATGATGGAGGCAAGATGAGGACTGAAGCGGGGCGTTCTCCGGCGTCAGAGCGGCGCCATTGCGGCACGGCAAGGGATTACTCGCAGAGTTTTTCCAGGTCGAGCAAGTCCTGTCTTCGGCCCGCGGCCTTCTTGGCGAGAATGAGTTCCGGTTTGCCGAGAATGCTGATAGGAACCCCCTCATAGGCGCTGGCCTGTCTGCCGCGCCATGCCGCTTCGAATTCGAGACCCGCAATCCCCATGACGACATCGAACCGGTTCGGTTCAATGCCAACCTGATAGACAAGGCCGGGGTCGGTGAAATCATCGGGGACGATGCCAGCCAGAGGCGCCCCAAACCGTTTCAAGACCGCAAAGACACGCCGTGAGTTGTCCGGCGTCGGATTAACCCAGATATCCAGGTCTTTGGTGTAGCGAGGAGCGGTATAGAACATCACCGCATGGGCGCCGACAACCAGGAACTCAACGGCCTCTTCGTTCAATATGCTGAACAGTTCTTTGTAGTCGGGATTCGGCGGCATGATGTCCTCGGAATCGCTGGACCTCGGCGACCATTTCCCACGCGGCGGCCCAAATCGCCTCGGGGCCGGCGCGCCGCCAGAACTCGCGGTCGAACGCCGCTTCCTCCGGCCCGCGCGGCCCCAGACGCTCCATGACGGTTCTTGGGCGGACATCTCCCATAATGTTTGTTATCATGGCCTGGTTCGACGCTCGCGTCAATCCAAATTCCGGCGCCTTCGCCCTTAGTCCCTTTTCTTTGGGCCTATTCCTTCGCTTCCGCCGCGACGTTCTCATACGGACACTCCGCCTTCGAGCACGCAAACACTTTTGTTTTCCCGACCTGGCCGACGACCTGCTTGGCCTCGTTGCACGTGTCGCAATGCTCGATGCGCGGCCGCTCGAAGACCGCGAACTTGCACTTCGGGTATTGATTGCAGGCGTAGAAGGGCTTCCCGCGTTTGGACATGCGTTCGACCAACTGCCCTTCGCAGCCTTCGCGCGGGCACTTCACCCCGATCGGCGCCGGCCGCGTGTTCTTGCACTTCGGATAGGCCGAGCAGGCCAGGAACCGGCCCATGCGCCCCGCGCGGATCACCATCTTCGCGCCGCACTTCTCGCACGTCTCGTTCGTCTCCTCGACGGGGGCGGCGCGCGCCGGGCCTCGTTCGTCGCCGGCGAGGGGCTTGGTGTTGCGGCACTTGGGATAGGCGGAGCAGGCCAGAAACCGCCCCATGCGCCCCGTGCGAACGACCATCGGCGCGCCGCACTTCTCGCACGTTTCGCCGGTCGGTTCGGCTTCCACGGCGCGAATCTTCCCCTCTTCGTCGCTTTCGTAGGGCTTCGTGTTGCGGCATTTCGGATACGCCGAGCAGGCCAGGAACCGGCCGTTCCGCCCCGTGCGGAGGACCATCGGCGCGCCGCACTTCTCGCACGTTTCGCCGGTCGGTTCGGCTTCCACGGCGCGAATCTTCCCCTCTTCGTCGCTTTCGTAGGGCTTCGTGTTGCGGCATTTCGGAAACGCCGAACAGGCCAGAAACCGCCCGTTCTTGCCCCAACGCAGCACCATCTTCGCCCCGCACTTGTCGCACACGACGTCGGTCTCGACCACCTCGGGCTTGACGTTGGGCATGTCGCTCGCGGCCGCCTCCAGCCGCTGCTGGAACGGCCCATAGAAGTTGCGCAGCAGGCTGACCCACTCGACCTTGCCGTCCTCGACGTGATCGAGCTGGTCTTCCATCAGCGCGGTGAACTTCACGTCCATGATCTCAGGGAAATGCCGGACGAGCAGATCGGTGACGATGACGCCCCGCTCCGTCGGCTTGAACCGCCGCTTGTCGCGCACCACGTATTCGCGGTCCAGGATCGTCTGAATGATCGCCGCGTAGGTCGACGGGCGCCCGATGCCCTGCGCTTCGAGCTCCTTGACGAGCGACGATTCGGTGTAGCGCGGCGGGGGCTGGGTGAAGTGCTGAAGCGGCTTGAGCCACTTGCGCTTCAGCGGATCGCCTTCGGCCAGGCGCGGGAGTTTGCTTTCGCCGTTCTCGCCGTCCTCGGGCTTCTCCTCTTTCGTCTCTTCCTTCGTTTCCTCATACGCCGCGAGGAAGCCGGGGAACAGCACGACCGATCCGCTGGCCGCGAAGGTGTATTTCCGGTCCTTGAGATACGATTCCACGCGCGTCTGCTCGATGCGCGCCGGCGCCATCTGGCTGGCCAGGAAACGGTTCCAGATGATGCGATAGAGTTTCAGCTGCTCCTTCGTCAGGGATTTCTCGACCGCTTCGGGCGGCAGGTCCATGGAGGTCGGGCGGATCGCCTCGTGCGCGTCCTGCGCCCCGGCCTTCGACGGGTATTCGTTCGGCGTCGGCGGCACATAGTCGGGCGAGAAGGCGCGGGCGATGTGCGCGCGCGCGGCGTCCTGGGCCTGCTTGGCGATGCGGGTCGAGTCGGTGCGCATGTAGGTGATCAAGCCCGTCGGCCCCTGCTCGCCGATCTCGATGCCTTCGTACAATTGCTGCGCCACGCGCATCGTCATCCGGGTAGTGAGGCCCAGCTTGCGCACCGCCTCCTGCTGCAGGGTCGAGGTGATGAACGGCGGATACGGGCGGCGCTGAACCTCTTTCGACGTCAGCTTCCCCACCGTGAACCTCTCGCCCTTGACCTCGTCGACCACCGCTTTGGCCGCGGCTTCCGTGCCGATTTCGAACTTCTTGCCGTCGATGGCCGCCAGTTTCATCACGAAGGCGGGCGGTTCGCCCTCTTTCTCCACCAGCGCCTCGATGCTCCAGTATTCCTTGGGAACAAAGGCGTCGATCTCGCGCTCGCGATCGACGATCATGCGCACGGCCACCGACTGCACGCGCCCCGCGCTCAGGCCCTTCTGCACCTTCTGCCAGAGGAGCGGGCTGATCTGATAGCCCACCAGCCGGTCCAGGACCCGCCGCGCCTGCTGGGCATTGACCAGGCGGTTGTCGATTTCGCCCGGGTTGGCGATGGCCTCCCGGATGGCCGACTTGGTGATTTCATTGAACTTGACGCGAAACAGGTTCTCGTTGCGCCCGCCGATTTCGGCGGCGATGTGCCAGGCGATGGCCTCGCCTTCGCGGTCGGGGTCGGGGGCCAGGAAGACCCGGTCGCTTTGCGCCGCGGCGCGCTTGACCTGATCGATGACCTTGGCCTTGCCGGAGATGATCTCGTACGTCGGCGCGAAGTCCTTCTCCACGTCGACGCCGAGTTTGTTCGTCGGCAGGTCGCGAATGTGCCCGACGGTCGACAGCACCTTGTAGTTCTCGCCCAGGTAGCGCTCGATGGTGCGCGCCTTGGACGGCGACTCGACGACGACCAGCGACTTCTTTTTCGATGCAGCCATAATCTCGGGCCAATCCTCTATCGTGGATAAGCCGGCCAAATAGAAGCATCCGCGCGGCGCTCTCGGCCCCAGCGCCGCCGTCGCGTCTGCTTCCGCCAGCCGCGTTGCTGGGTTGCTGTATCCCAGACGCCCGCGTTTGTCAAGCCGCCCCGTCCGTCGAGGATTGCGGAATTCCTGTCCTTCGAGTTGGCGCCGGCGGCTGTCCAGCAGCGCCGCCCGTTCCGCCGGCGCCTCCCTTCGCCGGCTCGAACGGTGGAGGGAAAAGGACGCCGACCTCGCCGAGGGCGGCTCGTCTTCGAAGTCTTGGACGCCTCCCGCCATTGGCGGTTCATTTTCGCGCCATAAACCGGGCGGCGGCTGACGGCCTTCGACAACAACGGCGCGGGCACGGGCGACGACGTGACGGCGACGTGGGCCTACGACCTGGCCGGACGGGCGACCGCCGAGACCTTGAAGATCGGCGCCGGCGGGACGGTTCGCACGGTTTCGAGCGGCTACACCGACCAGCGCCGCACGTCGATCACGTATCCCAACGGGCGCGCGGTCGAGGTTGACTGGTGGGCCGCCGGCGCGCTAAAGTCGGTTAAGGATTCGGGAGCGCCGACCGCCATCGCCGCGTATGAATGGATCGGCGGGCGGCTGGGGGACCGGATGTCGCAGAACGGGGTCGACCTCTATCTGTTCGGCTGTTACGACGCCGCCGGGCGGCCCGCCTATTGGTATCACTACAACCTGCAGGACGAGAGCTGCGACGCCCTGGGCTTCGACTACACGTACGACCGCGTGGGCAACAAACTGTCGCAGAAGAGCTACCACGACCCCAAGGACTCGCAGCGCTACGCCTACGACTCGGCCTCGCGGCTGACGGCCTGGGTGCGCGGCGGCTTCGGCCAGTGGGTCTACCAGAATCCGAACTGGGTTTACCTGGACGGCCGTTGCGACCCCTCGAACAGCCAGCCGCCCGCGGGGATGACTCAGGCGCAGCGCTGGGACCTGGACGGCGTGGGGAATTGGTCGCTGACGCGCACGAAGGTCAACAACACGACCACCAACGACGCGCGCGGCGACACGACCTTCAACGAATACACGACTGTCGGCAGTCCGGCCCAGACTCAGTCCTACGACGACAACGGCAACCTGACCGGCGACGGCTCGAAGACCTATAAGTGGGACGCGTTCAACCGGTTGCGGGAAGTCTGGACCGCGGGCGGCAGCCCCACCAAGATCGTGACGTACACCTACGACGCCGGCAACCGCCGTGTGCGCAAGGACCTCGTCAACAACACGTATGCGCCCGACATCGACTACGTTTACGACGGCTGGCGGATCGTCGAGGAGCATGAGAACGCCGCCGCCAACCCGAGCAAGCAGTTCGTCTTCGGCGCCTACATCGACGAGCCGCTCGTGATGGACGTCAACACCGACGGCGACACGAGCTGCGTCGACGCCGGCGGGAGTCTGCGGCTCTTCTACTGCCAGAACACCATCTACTCGGTCTACGCCCTGACCGACGCCGACGGCGCCCTCGTTGACGTCCTGGAATACGATCCCTACGGCCGGCACTGGCTGCTCGAGCCCGGAGAGGACGGGGAGTATTTCACCAGCGACGACGGCGATCCCTACCCCCTCGCCCTCCCCGCCTACGCCAGCCCCTTCCTCTTCACCGGCCGCGAGTTC
>JAPLSS010000601.1 GCA_026398515.1 Candidatus Sumerlaeota bacterium
CCTGCCTCGGGTTTTCGCGGTCCAGAATCAGGACAGGTCGAGGGCTGGTAGCGCGGCCGGCGAATGGCTCTCCCCGAGAGATCCGGTAGCCGATCTCCGCCGCAAGGGTCGTCTTGCCCTCGCCCGGTTCGCTGGTAAGCAGCGTGATAGTTCCCTCGGCCAGAAAACCATCGACTACCCATGAGATTTCCGAATCCCCGAATGAGGTCATGGGCTTCAGATCCTCGATGTTACGGATCGTCGCTTCTGGTCGATATTCGCCGTTGTCGCCAGGCGGTATGGCCGCGCCGAAGACTTCATCGACTTCTTGTAGAGCATCGGGTTCAAGCCTCATCGCGGAACCGCCTCTCCCTCGACTTGCGCGATGAGTTCGAGTTCGCTATGGCCGCGCTCAAACCATGCGGTCACGTCTTTCACGTCGTCGGGCATCCAGATAATCAGCCGTGCCACGTTGTGGAGTAGCGCCTTGGCCACGGTTGCCCCACGACGCCGCCCGACCGGATCATTATCCGGAAGCAGGATGCACTCGCGGCTCTTAAGGGTCTCGGTGTATTCGGGCAGCCATGGCGCATCGGCGCCGCCGGCCGCGGTCGTCGCACAGAAGCCCCGGTCGCGCAGGTTCTCGCAATCCTTTTCACCTTCGACCAGAAATACAATGGGACTTTCGAGCACTTCCCGGAGGCGGTAGAGCACGCGCCGAACGCCGTGCAGGTTCCAGATCCAACCGCCTTCGCCATCGGGCCGCCGCTGTTTGAAATTCTTTGGCACGTACCGAACCACTTGATAAAGGAGTTCGCCGGCTTCGTCTCGGTAATCGTAGGTTGCGACGATGACAGGCGCCGCGCTCGGAGTCGTCTGTTCCCGCTTGGGCCACAGCCCGCGGGCCTTGAGTGCGTCCACCACTGCCCGCTGATCGCAACCCGCGTGACACCTTACCAGCGGCTTACCGTCGCGCCCCTCGGAAATGTGCAGACTCGGGTCGTGGTCGTCATGGGTCGGGCATCTTGCCATCCAGCCGGCTCCGGATCGGCGGCCATGCAGCTCGCGGGCGATAGTTTCAGCGTCCATCGGCTGTCTCCTCTCGCGCGGCGCGCGTGGCGTCCTCGGCCAACACCTTGAGCGCCTTCGCCGCGGTCTGCTGATCGGCCGTGGCGGCCAGCAGGCAAAATCGCGCGGCGGCCAGAAGCCAGGCCCGACGGTCGGGCGGCCGGGTGATCGCGGGTCTTTCCACCATGATGCTGTCGGTGGTCAACATGTTCGGCTGGGTGGTCATGCGGTCGCCCCTCCGATCCGCGCCGCCGGCAACAACTTCGCCAGCGCCTCATCCCAGGCCAGCGTTGGATCTTTGGCCAGGTTCTTGACCAGCTTTGCTCTGAGGCCTCTCGGTACTTTTAGATGCTCCGCGTAGGCCGAGACTTCCTTCCCGGCGTCGTCGATGATCTCCTGGTAGCGACGGACGGCGGCGGCGCGACGGTAACCTTGCTCTAGGAGCTCTTCGTCTGGGATCACCTTCTCCACGCCGTGTTCGGCCAGCTTGGAATCCAGCCACTCGACCAACTGATCGCTGGGGAAGGCGTTCAACTCCACGCGCCTGCCGTGGTGGGAACCGCGGTAAAGGAATTCGATCTCCTCCACCGTGGCGCCGTTCTCCTTCAGGTTCCAGGTCGGGTCGGACGTGTACTGGACGGCCTCGCTCTGAAGCTGCCATTCCTCCACGTCGGCTAACCGCAGGCCGAGGTCGATGACATCCGGCTCATGGGTGAATTCGTAGCGCCTGGTGTCGCGGGTCAGCGTCCCCGCGATGCTGAAGCCTGCCTTGTCGAAGTCATGGAGCACGAAG
>JAPLSS010000136.1 GCA_026398515.1 Candidatus Sumerlaeota bacterium
CATCCGGGCGTGGATGGATTCGAGGGCGCGTTCCAACTCGGCGACTTTGCGTTCGGCGGCTTGGAGGTCGCGTTGGAGCTTGCGCTGGCGGCGTTCGAGGGCCTTGCGCGCTTCGCGGTCGGCCTGGCGTTGGGCTTTGGGGTCGGCGGCGCGGGCACCGCCTGCTCGGTCGAGGGGCGCGGCCGAGGGCGTCAGGCCGCGCGCGGGGTTGAGATTCGCCGGCAGAAAGCCCTGGCCGCCGGTGGCGTTCAAGTAATCGGTGTAGTTGCCCGGGAAGGAGCGCAGGCGGCCTTCGCGGACTTCGAGCACGCGGTTCGCCACCCGATCGAGGAAGACGCGGTCGTGCGAGACGAGGACGAGCGAGCCGGTGAAGCGGCGCAGGGCGTTTTCCAGCGTGACGCGCGAGGCCAGATCGAGGTGGTTGGTCGGCTCGTCGAGGATCAGGCAGTTGGCGCGCGAGAAGAGCATCTTGGCGAGGCGGAGCCGCGTCTTCTCTCCCCCGCTGAGGACGCGCACGGGCTTGTCCACGTCGTCTTCCTTGAACAGGAACGCGCCGAGGAGATCGCGCACTCCGTCGGCCTGGCCGACGGGCGCCACCGCCATCATTTCACGAAGAACGGTCCGGTCCGAGACGAGCAGGTCGGACTCGAACTGCTCGAAGTATTCGATGCGGACGGTCGTGCCGACGGTCCGCGTTCCGGTCGTGAGCGGTTCGGTTCCGGCGAGGAGGCGCAGGAGAGTCGATTTGCCGGCGCCGTTCAGCCCGACCACGGCGATGCGCTCGCCGCGGTAGATCGTCAGCTCGAAGGGCGGGAGGACTTCGCGGTCGCCGTAGCGCTTCGAGCCGCCTTTAATGATGGCAACTTCCTTGTTGGATCGCTCGGCCGGCGGGAAGTTGAAATGGATCGACCGCGGCTCGGCGGGCGGCGGGGCGAGGCGTTCGATCTTCTCCAACTGCTTGACCCGGCTTTGGACGAGGCTGGCCTTGGAGGCGTTGTAGCGGAAGCGGGCGATGAATTTCTCGATTTCGCGGATCTTCTGCTGCTGGTTGTCGTAAGCGCGCTGCTGCTGGGCGCGGCGGTCGGCGCGCTGAGCGAGGTAGGCGCTGTAATTGCCCTGGTAAAGCGCGGCCTGCCCGTCGGCCAGTTCGAGGATCTGGTGGGCGAGGCGATCCATGAACGCGCGCTCGTGCGAGACCATGGCGACGCTCGCGCGCGAGGAGCGAATCCATTCCTCGAGCCAGAGCATGGATTCCAGGTCGAGGTGGTTGGTCGGCTCGTCGAGCAAAAGGAGGTCGGGCCGGCTGAGGAGGACTTTGGCCAGAACGATCCGCGCCCGCCAGCCGCCGCTGAACTCCGCGCAGGGGCGGTCGAGGTCGGCGGCGGTGAAGCCCAGGCCGGCGGCGGTTTCGGCGACGGTGGAGTCGATGGCGTAGGCGTCGAGGCGGTGGATTTCGCCCTGGAGGAAATCGTAGCGCCGGGCGATGCGGTTGAATTCGTCGGTTTCGTGGGCGACTTCGGCCATGCGGTGTTCGAGTTCTCGGAGTTCGTCGAAAACTTCGTGGACCGAAGCGAAGACGGTCAGGAGCTCGTCGCGCAGGGAGAGAGCCGAATCGAGGAGCGCCTCCTGCGGCAGGTAGCCGATCGAGCTTCCTTTGGGGCAATCGACCAGCCCGGCGTCGGGCCGCATGCGGCCGGCGATGATCTGGAGAAGGGTGCTCTTGCCGGTTCCGTTGGCGCCGACGATGGCGAGTTTTTCGCTATCCTCGACGCGCAGGGAGACGTCGCGCAAGACGAGGCGTCCGCCAAATTGACAGGTGATGTTCTGGACGGAGAACATGGGCGAGGGCTGTTTCTGGCGAACGGCGCTGCCTGATAGACGTAGTGGACGACGTGGACGGAGTGGACCTCGTGGACGAGTAGGGCGGATAGGGGGCGCTGAGGCGCTACGGCCTGTCCGAACCACTGCGAGCTGAAGGTCGCACTTCGAACTCTGGCTCCTTTTCGTTTCTTTTCGACCGTGTGTCAACTGCCTGGGCAGGACTGTCCGCGCCACTGGGACGAAGCGGTTTCCCGCTCCTTTCGCGCGCGGAGCGCCGAACTGGTTCATCCTCATGCGTTTCAGATTTCGGCGGGGATTGGCCGATAAGCGATTGAGATGTGGCGAGGATCATGCTAGGCTGTCTTTGAGAAAGAGGCTTGACGCCGGCGCGTCGGTCGGCGAAGAGCCATGCAGACGTTGGAGCAAGGGAAGGAGTCGGGACATGAAACGCTTGCGAATCACCCTCGCCCTCCTGGGCGTCGGCGCCGTGGCCGTCTGGCCGGCGGCGCGGGAGGCCGCGGCTCAAGCCGCGCCACAAATCTCGACCACGTACAACGGCGGACGCGGCGGAGATGTCCGATCCAATGCGCCGGTTCCGTCGCAGAGCCTGCAAAGCACGCAATCGCACCTGACGACCGTTGAGCCGATGACCGGGCCGCGGCCGGGGACCGTCGTCGTGCAGCCCTATGGCTACGGGCCCGGAGCGGTTATCGCGGATCAGGGCCACGCATATGAGAGCCAGTTCGGTTTGCCGGACTACCGCCATGGCGACCGTTACTATTACGCGTATCCGCGGGTGGTCTATGGCTCCCCGTATGTGACGGAGAAGGAAACGACCACGATCCAGCCGCGCACGGAGTACGACACCTATGGCATCGGCAACACGGTCAAGGTCGATCGTGTGTATCAGACCACCACGCGCGAGACGACCCTTCCGCCGGTGACGGTGTACGAAGTGACGCCGCGCGGATGGGGCCATGGCATCCTGCCTTCGCACGTCGAGCGCTACCGGACGCCCGGCACGCAAATCACGCAGACGGACCAGAGCGTCACGGTGTTGAACGCCGAACGGGTGAAGGCGCCGGCGGGGCAGGAATTGGTTCAGATGATCGACAGCGACGGGCAGGTGGTTCTGGTTTCGCCAAAGGAATTGCGCGCGCCGGAACGGGTCGACAATCCGATCGAAGCCCGGGCGGGATTCGCCTGGACGCCAAAGCCGCTGCAATAGGCGGGGAAGGCCGTCTGGGACCGAATGGCCAGACTGGATCGAATGGACAGGCTGGACTGACGGGACGTAGAGGGTTGATTGAGTCGCATGGCGCGGGGGGAGAGGGCGCCGTGCTTTTCCTCATTCATCAGAAACTTGAAACCTGGAACGAGAAACCGTTCCTCAGGCGCCGATGGGCACGCTAATCGTCAACGGACGCTACGAGGTGCTCGCCGAGATTGGCCGCGGCGGGATGGGGGTGGTGTTTCGCGCCAAGCAGCGCTCGCTCGATCGCGTCGTGGCGATCAAGATGCTTTCCAGGGAATTAGCGGGCGACCTGGAGTTTCGCCACCGGTTCTTGCAGGAAGCGCAGGTCATCGCCCGCCTCCAGCACGACAACATCATTTCCGTCTACGACATCGAACAGGACCGCGGCACGTTCTTCATCATCATGGAATACGTGCAGGGCGTGTCGCTCCAGGAGGTGCTGCGCAAGCAGGGCCGCCTGCCGCCGGAGCGCGCGGCGGACCTGGTCGGCCAGGTGGCGCGCGCCCTCGGGTACGCGCACGGCAAGGGCATCATTCATCGCGACATCAAGCCTGACAACATCATGGTCGTGGACGCGCAGAAAAAGGCCAAGGTCATGGACTTTGGCATCGCGCGCGTGTCCGACAGCTCGTTGAAGACCCAGACCGGGATTTCGATGGGCACGCCGAAATACATGTCGCCCGAGCAGGCCAAGGGC
>JAPLSS010000403.1 GCA_026398515.1 Candidatus Sumerlaeota bacterium
GTCCGGCAAACAGGGTGTAGCCGTGCTCGCGCGGATTGAAGTTGTTCGTCCTGCCGGGCAGGTACCCCCGCACCTCATAGAATCGCTTGCCATCGGTCACCAGAATGTCCCCATAGGGGTTGTTTCCCTTGGGCAGGGCGATGTCGTAGCGGATCGTGGTGTCAATCGTCCAGAAGGTCCGGTGGTGCGGGATGGCTTCCAGGAACCCGGCGGAAGGAATCAGGTGCGGCTGGCTGACCTCTTCCGGCTTCAGGGGCGTCAGGTCGGGCTGGAAGGCCTGCTGCCGGAGGTAGAGGAGCTGCCCGTCGGTCAGGAAGACATCGTTCTTGAAGCCGTCGAGCCCCGAGCCTCCGGAGATCTTGCTGACAATGATCGGATAGCCCTGGTCGTCATAGGGCCCATACATGTGGCGCTGATGGATCACGCGGCCCGTTTGCGGGTCGAGGCCGAAGAGGAAAATGCCGCCGTCGAGGAAGGAGTTGCGTCCCGCGGCAAAGTAGGCGACCGCCTGCCCTGACCCCGCCCGCGGTGAGCCTGCCGAACCCGCCTGCGGTGAGCCTGCCGAACCCGCCTGCGGTGAGCCTGCCGAACCCGCCGAAGGGTCGTCTTTCACCAGCACGCTGCCACAGACCGGCCACGCCGATTCCGGCTGACCATAGGCGCAGATCACCCGATCCTCAGGCAAGCCCCGGAACCGCCAGGCCAAGGCGCCGTCGGCCGCTCGCAGGCAATAGACCCATCCATCCCTCGATCCGAAGAGAAGAAGCCCCTTGTAGCACGTCGGCGGGGAATCCACGCGCGCCCCCGTGGTGTAACGCCAAAGCGCGTGTCCGTCTGCGGCGTCCAGCGCGCACACCGCATGGGCGTCGATGTCGGCCACGAAAACCTTGCCCGCGGCGATGACCGGCGCGCTGGCGCGGGTCGTCACCTTGGCCGCCCAGCGCTGGTCCAGCTGGGCCGGCGGCTTGGCCGGGGTCGCTCCGCTTCGTCCGGAATCGTGGCGATAGGTCGGCCAGCTGCCGGGATCGGCCGGGGCGGCGTCCAACGGCTGTCCGTACGCGCTTCCCTTCTCGAGCCGCGGGCTCGTCTCGACCGGAATCGGCTGCGCGGACGACTTGAGGCCGGGCTCGGTGGACAAGGCGTTGAAGGCGTTCATCATCACCCAGTTGCTGCACGAGCAGGCGGGCGGCGGGGCGTAGAGCAGCCCGTTGCACGGCGTCGTCCCGACGCCGCACGTCCCGCGCACCCAGGGGTCCGGGAATTCGCCCGGCGCGCCGAGCCCCAGGAAGTCGCTCCCGCCCGTCGCCGTGTTGATGTAGTACGTGTCGGTGATCCGGTTGCGGTAGCAGCGATCGTGGCCCATCGGGCCGGTCATCGCCTGGGCCAGCGTGTTGAGAACCTTTCCGGTTTGCGGATCGTATCCTTCCAGCGCGCCGGTCCACACCGCCCCCGCCGCGAGGAACAGGTCGGCCGGCTTGTGGTGGTTCAGCACGGCCTTTCCCGTCCACGTCGGCGCGCCGTCCTTGAGCGCATAGGCGTTCACGGTCTTGCCGTCCGCCACGTAGACGGCGCCGTCGGAGATCACCAGCGCCGGGGCGACGCCGGACATCAGCTTGGCCTCGGAGCCCATGAAGAATTCCGCCGGCGTGCGCCAAAGCGGCCGCCCCGACGCCCGGTCGCGACACACCACCGCGTCGGCGAGGCCATACGCGACGCAGTCGCCGCGAACGCCCAACGTGCCGCCCTGATATCCATGGGTGTCATTGCCCGAAATCTCCCATAGCTTCTGGCCCGAATCCGCTTGAAGAGCCACAATGGAGCACTTGGGATCGGGCAGGTTCACGGACTGCGGCCCATAGACCGGCAGGGGGAACGCCGTGCCCATGAAATTCGTGTAATCCTCGGTTTTTCCGTAGGCGTTCATGCGATCGCCGATGACCAGATAGAGGACTCCGCGGTCGACCACGAATTCCTGGACGCCCTGCGTGCCTTCGTAGGCCTTGAGGATCTTGCCGGTGGCCGCGTCGAACGCGGTGACCGGCGTGTCAAAGCCCGGCGTGCAATAGACGACATCGCCGATGGCCGCCAATCGCCGCTGCAACTGGACCGGCGTGCTCTTGGTATGGCGCGTCACCGGCTCCCATACGGGAAACGCGCGTTGCCAGAGCTGGACCCCGTTGAAAGCGTCGCGCGCCACCAACGCGAACTTGCCGGGAAGAGAGGGAAGCTCCACCGGCGCCTGATCCTCGATGTCAAAGATCCGTCCTTTCGACGATACCACGCTCGTCACCGACGGCAGGCCCAGATGCGAGCGGCTCCACTCCGGGTCCGACACCCACTGGAAATGCCGCGGCGGGCCGACGACGCGGTCCTGAGCCACGGCGTTGTTGTCGGCGCCGTGGAAATGCTGCGGCCATTCGTCAATCTCCTTGGGCCAGGGTTTGCGGGTCGCGGTCCACGTTCCGCCCTGCTTGAGGCACACGGCCCCCAGCGGCGCCACCACGCGCATTACCTCGTCCATGGGAACCGCGCCGAGGTTTTCGGCCACCACCAGATTCGCCAGGTTGTCCACGTACGGCAGGCGTTTGCCGTCAAACCGATTGGCCGACACCGCGCCATACAGGCCCAAGGATTGGATGTGGGCGCGGGCTTTCTCGACGTTCTCCGGCGCCGCGTCGAGGCCCTGAACGGCGCAATTGCCGCCGGTCCGCAAGGCGGCGGTCAGCGTTCCGTCGCCGCAGCCGAGGTCGATAATCAGCCCGCCTTGGAAGCCGGCGGCCTGAAGGATCTGTTGCGTTTCCGCCGCGGGTTGCGGCGGCGGCGCCGCCGCCGACGCCCCGACCTGGGCCGCCAGCCATACGACGGCGACCGCGATGCATGAACCAGCCAACTTCTTCATGACAACCTCCCGCCAAGCGATCCAACGTTTGCCCCCGGGCACGCGCGCCGCTTCCGCCGCTTCTGGGCGGCCCGGCTTCCGCGGCGCTCGAGGGGCTTCGTGTCCTATCCGCACTATACGAATCCTCGGTTCCAGCGCAAGAAACAGATTGCCGCGGATTGCCGAAGCGGTTGCGGGAATAGAGAGATGAAACCGCGCCGCATCGAGCGCGCGCCGCCGGCGCCCGCCGCGGGACACGGATCTTGACAACCCGGTGGCCAGCCGGTATGCGAAAGCCAGCCTTCCCCGCAGAATCCCCGGGAGACACGGCCACGCCATTCCATGAAAGCGAGGGTGGATCGCTATGAGTTGTGAGGAGTTTCGCCCGACGCCGGTGCTGAACTTCACCGCCGAAGAGAACCGCAACGCCATGCTGGCGGCCCTGGAGCAAGTCGAGTCGGAGCTGGGCCGCGAGTACGCCATGGTGGTCGGCGGCAAGCGGGTCAAAGCCAAGGACCAGTTCTTCTCGCACAACCCGGCGCGATGGGACCAGATCGTCGGCGTATTCCAAAAGGCCACGGCCGACGAGGCGCTGCTGGCGCTGGAAACGGCGCTCGCGGCGTTCGAAGACTGGAAGCGTACGCCGGCCAAGGAGCGCGCCGACTACTGCTTCCGCGTCGCCGACCTCCTGCGCCGGCGACGCCTGGAGGTGAACGCCTGGCTCATCCTCGAGGTCGGCAAGTCGTGGATCGAGGCCGACGCCGACACCGCCGAGGCCATCGACCTGGTCACCTTTTACGGCCACGAGGTGCTGCGCTACGGCGGCGAGCAGCCGCTGACGCGGGTTCCTTCGGAGCGCAACGAACTGCGCTACATCCCGCTGGGCGCGGGGATCGTCGTTCCGCCGTGGAATTTCCCGGTGGCCATTCTGTCCGGGATGACCACGGCCGCCTTCGCCTCGGGCAACACCGTGGTGCTCAAGCCGTCGAGCGACGCCCCGGGGTGTGCCAAGAAGTTCATGGAAATCCTGGAAGAGGCCGGCCTGCCCCCGGGCGTGGTCAACCTGGTCACCGGGCCGGGCGGCGAGATCGGCGACGCGCTGGTCGGCCATCCCAAGACCCGCTTCATCTCCTTCACCGGCTCGAAGGAAGTCGGCCTGCGGATCAACGAGATCGCCGCACGACACCAAACCGGGCAGTTGTGGATCAAGCGGGTGATCGCCGAGATGGGAGGCAAGAACGCCATCGTCGTCGATTCCGAGGCCGACCTGGGAGCCGCCGTCGAAGGCGTCCTCGTGTCGGCGTTCGGCTATTCGGGCCAGAAATGCTCGGCATGTTCGCGCGCGATTGTGGCCGCCGACGTCCACGACGAGTTCGTCGAACGGCTGGCCGAGCGCACCAAGCAACTGAAGGTCGGCCCGCCGAAGGACCCGGAGAACTTCACCGGCCCGGTGATCAACCTCAAGGCGATGGCCCAGATTCTGGACTATATCGAGATGGGCCGGCGGGAAGGGCAGCTGCTCCTCGGCGGCGGGCGCCTCGACAGCAAGGGCAGCTACGTCGAGCCGACCATCCTGATCGACATCGACCGCAAGGCCACGGTGGCGCAGGCCGAGATCTTCGGCCCCGTTCTTAGCGTCATCAAGGCGCAGGACTTCAACGACGCGCTCGACATCGCCAACGACAGCGAGTACGGGCTGACCGGTTCGGTTTATAGCGCCAACCGGCAGAAGTTGGAATGGGCCGCCGAGCGTTTTCACGTCGGCAATCTGTACTTCAACCGCAAGTCGACCGGGGCGCTGGTGGGCGTGCATCCCTTCGGCGGGTTCAACATGTCGGGCACCGACTCCAAGGCCGGCGGGCGCGACTATTTGCAACTGTATACGCAGGCCAAGTGCATTTCGGAGAAGATCGCCTGACCCAAGTCGAAGCGCTTCGGGCAGACCAGGACGCGGTGGTTTGCCCGGAGCGCCTCGTGGAGCGCGGCGGCAAGAGAAGCGCGACTCCGCTTTGGCTATGGCTTTCATGGCCGCGGAACGGACCCCGCGCCATCCGCCCGCGGGGCCAGGCGCCAGCCAGCGCATGTTTTAATTCCAAATGGAGTTTTAGGCGAAGATCTCCGCCATCGGGACGCCGAAGCCCGGCAGGAGAGGCGTTTCGAGACGGTCCGGGCCGCGCAGGGCGATCCATTCGCGAGGGGCGCGAAGGATCATGACACTGCGCCGGCCGGGGTCGACGAGCCATACCTCCTTGACCCCCGCGGCGAGGAAGCGCTCCGCCTTGTCCTGCACCTCCGAGTACGCGTCGCCCGGAGAAATGACCTCGACCGCCAAGTCAGGCAGGACCTCCGAGAACCTCTTCGGAATGGGGATGGGGAGCCGCGCGGCGGCGATGAAGGAAATGTCCGGCGCCAGAACGGTGTCCGGGTCGCGGGAGATGATGATGCCATATTCGCCAAATACAGTCCCAAGCTTCCGGCGGTCCACGAAATCCACGAGCAGTGTGGCCACACGGATCTGCATCTTGCCGTGTTCCATTCCTGGCGGAACCAATTCTCGCACCTCCCCGGCCACGAGTTCGCCCCGGAACCCTTCGCTCCGAGACAACTCCCAGAATGCCTCGGCGGTCAGGGGTTCCTGCTGTCTGGCAATCGAGACGGACATTCCAGTTTCACCATGACAGAATGACTCAAATCCTGTCCAATTCTCGCACCTGAGCCCGAGTGTCGTCAAACCGAAAAGAGAAGGAGTCCTGTCATGCATGGCGCCTGCATTTCCCTCACCGGCTTCGTCCCGACTCCCATGCTGTGTTGGGCCTCGCCCGCTTCGGGGCTCGCGGCACGGCGCCGTCCTGGCGAGGGCGAGCCGCCCAAGATCGTTTCGCCTGAAGTCCACGCAGACCGAAGCGTGACCTTTCGTTTCGCTGCGCCGAACGCGAAGGAGGTCAAGCTCGTCTCGCCGGACATGGCGCAGAACCAGACGCCGATGGAGAAGGGCGAGGGCGGCGTGTGGAGCGCCACCGTCGGCCCGCTCGCGCCGGAGATCTATTCATATCAGTTCGCGGTCGACGGCGTCCGCCTTTCCGACCCCAACAACGGGCTGCGCAAATCGATGCAGGCTGCCGCGCTCTCCCTCGCCATTGTGCCGGGCGAGAAGCCGATGCTCTTCGAGGAGCAGGACCTGCCGCGCGGCGCCGTGACCATCCATTCCTACGAGTCGAAGACGCTGGGGAAGAAGCGCCGCCTCTACGTCTACACGCCGCCCGATTATCTCACGTCGCCGAAAGAGAAATACCCGGTCCTCTACCTCCTGCACGGCTCGGGTGACGACGAATCGGCGTGGTCGATGATCGGGCGGGCCAACGTGATCCTCGACAACCTGATCGCGCAAGGGAAGGCCAAGCCGATGATTGTCGCCATGTTCAACGGCCACGCAATGCCGCCCGGAACGAAACGGGAAGAAGGCCAGGCAGACAAAGCGGAGGTCGATCTGGCCGAGGACGTGCTGCCGTTCGTCGAGTCGCGCTATCGCGTGATCGCCGACCGCGAGCGTCGCGCCGTGGCCGGCCTGTCGATGGGCGGGCGGCAGGCGGCGGACATCGGCCTCAACCATCTCGACAAGTTCGCCTGGGTCGGCTGCTTCAGCGGCGCGATCAACATGCAGGGAACGGAATGGCCGCTGCCCGAGGCGCTCAAGAACCCGGAGCAGGCGCGCAAGGGCCTGCGCCTTCTCTGGATCGCCTGCGGCAAGGACGACAAGTTGATCGACGGCCTGCGCAAGTTCTCGCAGCAGCTCGACGAGCGGAAGATCCCGCACGTCCTCAAGGAGACCGAAGGCCGGCACCACTGGCCCGTATGGCGGAAGTATTTGGCCGAGTTCGCGCCGATGTTGTTCGTGGAACAAGCGCGGACAGGCAAGTAGCGGCGGTTGGACAGCCGGTAGTTGTGGTTTCTTCATCGCCAGCGCTGCAGTAGCGGCCCTCTGCTTCACGGCCTACGATCCCACCAATGGCCAGCGCAGCGGCGGCGATGTGTTTCGGGTCAAGATGGAGGATCGGTCTTCTTCGCCCACATTATAGAGAGGCCAGCGCAGAATGACAGTCGACGCATGCGCAGCGCCAAAGGGGACTCTTCCGAAAATGAGGTTCGGAGTGACGCCTTTAGGCGTTATCCCAAGCGTATCTGGATTGGCTCACGAAACGCCTAAAGGCGTCACTCCGAACTCCTTTTCGGGCCTTCCCGGGCGACCCGGCGGGCCATGAACGGCTGCTCCGAGAATCCGAGTAGGACCTCCCTGCCCCTCGACAGGCTCGGGAACTGCGTCCGGAGTGGACTGAATGCCGCTCGGCCCAACTACCGATCGCGGCGTAAATAATGGAACAGCGCGGCGTGGCGATACCCTTGATTTGCAGGCCTTTTCGTGGCAGGCGCTGTTCAATTATTTACGCCGCGATGTATAAAGCCAGCCTCGGGCGCAGTTCCCGCGCGGAGCCGAGGGGCAAGACCGGCCTACTTTTCGTTCGTTTCCGGGCCACCCGGAAACGAACGAAAATGGGGGTATGGAGTCCCGCCTTCGGGCGGAATCCGGAATGGCCCGCCTCGACTCGATTCCCAGCATTCCGCCTGAAGGCGGGACTCCATACCCCCATTTGGGGAGCAGTCCCTTTTGACGCGAGGTTGATTTGACGGGAAGGTTCTGGTAGTTGATAGTGAATATCGTTTTCCCGGCTGAAGGAGAAGTCAAAATGAGAAGTCGTGGTATTGCATGGTCTATCTTGTCCGCGGGCGTGTGGCTTGGCGCGGCGGCGGCGTTTGCCGCCGCTTCCGATCCGACCGCGAAGGAGATCCTGGAGGCGACCGGCGTGAAGGGAGGCCTGATCGTCCACGTCGACTGCGGCCCTTCGGCCCCTTCGACAGGCTCAGGGCAGGCAGGCTCAGGGCAGGCGGGGAAACTGACCGCCGCGCTGCGAGCCGATGAGCGTTACATTGTGCAAGGGTTGGAAACCGACGCCGCCCGCCTGGCCGAGGCGCGCAAGAACATCCAGGCGCTGGGGGTCTATGGCCCGGTCTCCGCGATCCGATACGACGGCAAGCGGCTGCCGTACGCCGAAAATCTGGTCAACCTGATCGTCGCGGGACAGGGCTGCGCGGTGGGGCGCGAGGAGATGATGCGGGTCCTGGCGCCGAACGGCGTGGCCTACGTCGAGAACGGCGGGCAATGGACCAAGACGGTCAAGCCCTGGCCGAAGGACATCGACGAGTGGTCGCATTATCAACATGGCCCTGACGGCAACCCGGTGGCGCGGGACCGGGTGGTCGGCCCGCCGGCGCATTGCCAGTGGACCGCCGAGCCGCTGTGGCTGCGCGATCACGACAGCGATTCGAGCATCGACGCCGCGGTCACGGCTCAGGGGCGAATTTTCTATCTTTCGGACGAAGCGCCCATCAGCCTGACCGGCGATCATCCCTTGCCCGACAAGTGGTTCCTGGTGGCGCGCGACGCGTTCAACGGCGTTCTCCTGTGGAAGGTCCCAGTGGAGCATTGGGGCTGGCGCGAATGGAAGTCGACGTTCTTCCAGATGCGCCCCGGCGATCTCCCGTTGAACATCGAGAAGCGCCTGGTGGCCTGCGCCGACCGGGTCTACGTTACGCTGGGCTATCATGCGCCAGTGAGCGAACTCGACGCCGCCACGGGCAAAGTCCTTCAGACCTATGCCGGCACGGAAGACACGCGCGAGATCCTCTGCGACAAGGGCGAACTGATCCTCTCCGTGCGCGGCGCCGACGGCATGAAGGTCACGGCTGTAAGCCGCGCCGACGGACGGCTCCTCTGGCAAACCGACGCGGCGTACCGGGGCACGGCGGAGGACTACATCAAGGTCTATCCCGAGTTCAAATCGGACATCATCGAGCCGGCGCTGAACATCGCCGCCGATGACAAGACCGTCGCGTTCCTCAACGGCCCCCAGGTGGCGGCGCTGGACCGCCGGACGGGGAAGGAGCGCTGGCGCGCCACGGTCAGCGAAGACGGCGACCTGTGGATCGGCGCGCTGATCGTCGCGGATGGCGTGGTTCTCAATGCCGGGCCGGACCGGCTCGTCGCGCTGTCGGCCGACACCGGCGAAAAACTGTGGAAGCAGCCTAAAACCAGCCTGGGTCATCTCTGGTACGAATGGAAAGAGGTGTTCGTCATCGACGGCCTGGCCTGGACCTGGAGCGCCGAGACGAAGAGAGTCAACTCCACTCAGAAGGGGAAAGCGTCCAAAACCCTGCCGGCCCCGGACACGGTCAACGGCTATAACCTGCACACCGGCGCCGTGGAGAAACAGGTCGCGCTGGGCAATCTGTTCGTGGCCAACCACCATCACCGCTGCTATCCCGACCGGGCCACCGTGAGGTACATCATCGCAAGCCGGCGCGGCTCGGAGTTCGTCGATCTGGAGGGCGGACCGCACTCGCTGCACAACTGGGTCCGCGGCGCCTGCCACCTGGGGATGATCCCGGCCAACGGCTTGCAGTATGCGCCGCCCAGTCCCTGCAAATGCTACATCGAGGAGAAGATCAACGGTTTCAACGCGCTCGCCCCGGCGCGGCCAAGCGACGCGGCGCCGTCCCCGGAGGCCGCGCCCGTTCTCCTGACCGGACCGGCTTACGAATCGCCGCTGGCCGACGACGATGCGGCGCAAGACGACTGGCCGCTGTTCCGCCATGACGCGGCGCGCTCTTCGTCGACAACCGCCAAGGCCCCATCCCAACTGGCCGTTCTCTGGCAGACGCCGGCGGGCGGCGCGCTGTCGGCCCCGGTGGTCGCCGCCGGGATGGTCTTCGCCGCGCGGGAAAACGAGCACCAAGCCGTGGCCTTCGACGCGAAGGATGGCCGCCCACTGTGGAGCTTCACCACGGGGGCGCGGGTGGACTCGCCGCCGGCCTACACGCGGGGCCGCGTCGTTTTCGGCTCGCGCGACGGCTGGGTCTACTGCCTGCGCGCCGCCGACGGCGAACTGGCGTGGAAGTTTCGCGCCGCGCCGGAGGAGCGGCAGATCGGCGCCTATGGCCAGTTGGAGTCGGCGTGGCCCGTCAGCGGCAGCGTGTTGATTCAGGACCCTTCGGCGGGTTCGGCAGGCTCACCGCAGGCGGGTTCGGCAGGCTCACCGCAGGCAGGGTCAGGGCAGGCAGGCTCAGGGCAGGCGGCAGCGTATTTTGCCGCGGGCCGGTCTTCGTTCCTGGACGGCGGCATCCGGCTCTATGCGCTCGACGTCGCTACGGGCAAGACGTTGATTCAATCGAAGCTCGAAGGCCCCGAACCCGACCTGCAAAACATGAGCATCAACTTTCAGCTGCCCATGGGGGCGCTGGCCGACATCTTGAGTTGCCGCGACGGCTCGATCGTGATGCGCGGGAAGAGCCTGGACGAGAGTTTGGTCGAGCAGAAGCAAGAACCCAAGGGCCTGATTGTCGACGCCGGCTTCCTCGACGACACCTTGTTCAAGCGGACGCCCTGGCGATTTGCCGATCGGTTCGCCCAGTTCGGCAACATCTTCGCCGTAACTCCCGAAACCGTGTTCGGCATGCAGATGTTCAACTCGCTGCAGTGCCTCACGCCGAACAACTTCTTCGCCCCCGGCGCCAAGGGCTACACATTCTTTGCGCTCGAAGGAGCCCAGGGGAAACAACTCTGGTCGGAGAAGTTTCCGGTTCGCGCCCTGGCCATGGTCGCGACGAACGAGGCGGTCTTCGCCGCCGGCCCGCCCGACGTGCTCGATCCCGCCGATCCGCTCGGCGCCTTCGAGGGACGCAAGGGCGGCGTGCTGCTGGCGCTGGACCCGGCCACGGGCGCGAAGGTCGGACAGGCGGACTTGCCGTCGCCGCCCGTGTTTAACGGCCTAGCGGCGACGGCCGGGCGTCTGTTCGTTTCCACGGCCGACGGCCGCGTGCTGTGCCTGGGGGTGTGAATGTAGCGCAGGCGTCTCGCCTGCCATTTTCGGATCTGGCTCTTGCCCCCGATGCAGGCGAGACGCCTGCGCTACTTCGATGCGCTTGACGGCGAGAGGGCTTCTTCCATAGGATGAAAGTGGATGAAGCCTGGGAGCGCGGGATGGACATCGAGAAACAGATCGCGTATTGGCGAGATAGCGCGGAGGAGGACATCGTCGCCGCGCGCCGGAATATCGAGATAGGGCTGATTCGTCACGGCCTTTTCTGGGCGCATCTGGCCCTGGAGAAGATCCTGAAGGCGCACGTGGCGAAAGAAACCCGCGCCATCCCGCCCTACATTCACAACTTGGTCCGACTTGCGCGAATTGCGAATGTTCCTCTTTCGGAAGACCGGGAGGAGTTTCTGCGGCAGTTCGACGTATATCAGATGTTCGCACGTTACCCAGGATCGTCGCATGTTTCGATTGATCCCTACGTCGCCAAGCGCAACTTGGAAGCAGCCGAGGAGGCGCTTCAATGGCTGAGGCAGATACTAGACAGCCCGGAGCAATAGACGCCGTTCGACGGTATCTGGCCGCTTTGCCGCGGTACGGCATTCATCCTCGGCGCGCCGTCTTGTACGGGTCCTTCGCTCGCGATGAAGCTGGCGAATGGAGCGACATCGATCTGGTGGTGATCGCACCGGAATTCGACGGATCCGTCGCGATGGAACTTGTAGAAACCCTCTGGCGCGCAACGCTTGCCGCGGATATCCGCATCGAACCGATCGCCTGCGGCGAGCGGGAATGGGAAACCGACGACAGCCGCCCGATCTTGGAGATCGCACGCAAAGAAGGGATTGTCATCGCGGCGTGAGAAGACGTTCCCACGATAGTCCACGCTCCTAAGGCAAAACCCGCTTACCCAACAGGCATTGTCGCCTATGGAAGACATCGCCTTTTATGCCTTCCTGTGGCTTGTCGGGGCGACGGTTCTGTCGCTGGCCCTTGGCTTTCCCTTTTGCCTCGCCTGCTCTCGCGGCATGGAGAGGGTTCGCGACCTGGCCTGTCGAGTTCTTCCCATGTCCTCGTGGGACTTGTTCCGCCACAATTTCTGGAGGCCTACGAGGCCCTGGCTGACCGCGAACGTCTTGTTGCTCGCGCTTCCTCTTGGGTTGGCGGCTTTGTGGTTTGTTGGGACGGGGTTCGGCGATGTGAGCTTTAAGCTCACGATCATTCTCTTTTACACATTCGCGCTTGGGCTGGCGGCTTTCGCCTATTCCTCCACGTTCGTCGCGTGTTGCCTGTTCTGGACTCCCCGGCTTCGGAATGTCTGGAGCCTCCTGGCCACATCCATGGTGAGCGCACTGTTGCTTTGCGCGGGGACTTCTGTGGCGTTCGTCCTGGTCAGCTGGACCCTCTACATCCCTCCGGCCTATGATGGTTCCCGCTATTGGCTTTTTGGTTACCCGATGGCGCAGTCACTCGTCGGCGGCCTGATGGCCACCGCGGCCATCGGTATAATTCGGAAGAGCCCTGCGCGATGGCTGCGAGTGGATGAGGAATAGGAACACGGTTGGACGGGTCGGACAGGTCGGACGAGTCGGACGTGGGTGGATTGCGGCTGAAACGCCGGGCCGATCCGGCCACATCGACAATTGGCGGACCGATCCGGTTCTTACCGGCTCACTCTTCCTCCTGCTCCACATCGATCCGTTCGATGGGCGGATGGTGGCGCGAGGGGCGGCGGCGGGGGTCGAACGCCTCTTCCTCCTGGCGTTTGCGCTCGCGGCGGCGTTTGAGATAGGCCAAGAGGAAGAGCACGGTGGCCACGCCCCAGATGACCGAGCCGCTGGTGGCGACTCCCAGCCAGCCCCACAGGCTCTTGAGCGACCGGCGCCACGAAGCCTCCAACAACCGCGTGAAATAGGGGTCCTGGAGGCGCGCGGCCACGGACGGCCCCCGCGTCGGGTCCATCAGGTCGGCGATCAACCCTTGCGCGCCGCCGCCCGGATACTCGGTCGCCAGCAGGAACGAGGTCGCTGAATACGCCTCGCGATAGGCCTGATCGCGCGCCGACGGCTCCTCGGGAAACCCTCCGGTCAGGTCCGTCAGCGGCTGCAAGGAGCCGAAACTGTTGTCGATCGTCAGGCGCCACGCCGATTCGTGCTCGGTCTCGCCCGACAGGCGCATCGCCAGCCCCTCTTCGAGCCACAGCGGCAGCGAATACGGCTCGAGGATAAGGTGGGTGTATTCGTGGGTGATGGTGCGCTGGCGCTCGGCGACGTCGGCGGCGTTGAACGCTTCGGCGTTGATGAGGATACGGCGCCGCGACGGCTCGGCGGCGGCCATCGTGTGTTCGGGCGGCAGACGCAGGCACCGCTGAAACGCGCGCATGGTCGGCAGCCATTCCACCGTGATGGGGCGCCCAATCCCGGTCTCGGCGGGCAGCGGCCCCAGCGCCCGGCGCGCGATGGCCAACAGGCGCCGCAGGTCCTCCTTCTGGCCCTCCGGCGGATTGCCGACGAATTCGACGCCGAGGGATTCGGGTTCGGAGTCAGCGGACGGCGCGGCAGAGCATGGGATGGAGAGAGAGAGGACGACAAGAGAGAGAACCACGAATGAACACAAATAGACGCGAATAAGAGAGGCGCGCTTGAGCCGCTGCTCCGCGAATTGCGGGTATGGAGTCCCGCCTTCAGGCGGCATCTTCGATAGCCCGCCTCGACTCGATTCGCGGCATTTCGCCTGAAGGCGGGACTCCATCCTCCCGATTTTCGTTCGTTTCCGGGTGTCGCGAAGCGCCACGAACCGCTGTCGCTTGTTCGTGTTCATTCGTGGCCATTCGTGGTTCGAATTCGCCTTGTCCATTGCCAGCGCCGCGCCGCCGTGGTCTATTCTCACCCTACATTACCCAAAGAAAAGGGGGCTTGTCATGGATAGTTCCATCGCGTTGTTGCGCGAATTGAGCGAGGCCGACGGGCCGCCCGGCTTCGAAGACGAGGTGCGCGCCATTTTCCGCCGCCGCTTGTCGTCGATCTGCGACATCCGCCAGGACCGGCTGGGCAGCCTCCTGTGCGAGAAGCGCGGGACCGCCGAACGCCCGCGCATCCTGCTCGATTGCCACATGGACGAAGTCGGCTTCATGGTGCGCCTCATCACCAAAGAGGGCTTCCTGCGGTTCCTCACGCTGGGCGGCTGGACCGGCCACGTCCTGTCGGCGCAACGCGTGCGCGTGGCGACCGCCGCGGGGAAAGTCGAAGGCGTCATCGGCTCCGTGCCGCCGCATTTTCTGTCCGCTGACAAACGAAGCAAAGCCGTCTCGGTCGACGAACTGGCTATCGACGTGGGGGCCTCCAGCCGCGACGAGGCGGAATCGTGGGGCATCCGCCTGGGCGCCTGGATCGCGCCGGCGACGGCGTTCGCGCGGATGAAGGACGGCAAGCATCTCCTGGGCAAGGCGTTCGACAACCGCGTCGGTTGCGCGCTGTGCATCGAGACGCTGGAACTGGCGGCCGGCGCGCCGAATACGCTCATCGGCTCGGGAAGCGCGCAGGAGGAAGTCGGCTCGCGCGGCGCGACGACGGCGGCCCTGACCGCCGAGCCCGATCTGGCCATCGTGCTCGAAGGCCCGCCGGCCGACGACACGCCGGGGCTGAGGCGCGAGGAATCGCAGGGCGCGCTGGGCCGGGGCGTGCAGATCCGCGCCTATGACCCGTCGATGATCGCCAACCCCCGCCTGTTCGAGTTCGCCCGCTCGGTCGCCGAAGAAGAGAACACTCCGCATCAGATCGCCGTGCGCACGAGCGGCGGGACGGACGCTTCGAAGATTCACGTGTCGCGCCACGGCGTCCCGTCGATCGTCCTGGGCGTGCCCGTGCGTTACGCGCATTCGCATCAAGGCGTGATGCACGTCGACGACTACTTGGCGGCGCGCGCCCTGGCGTTGGCGATGGTCAAGCGTCTGGATGCGGCGACGGTGGAGAAGTTCTGAAGTGGCGCAGGCTTTCCTGCCTGTGGTCGTTGCCCCTCCGACTTTCTCAGATCACAGGCTGGAAGGTCTGCGCCACGAAAAGCGCTCTCTCTTCCGTCGTGCGCCGAGAAGCCTGGAACGGGACACGGGAAACGAGGGACTTGGAACGAGAGACCGCGGCGGCAATGGCCCCGCGTCGCCCTGGGTCAGAGGGCGACGCGGAGCGAAACTCTGGCGGGGAGGCGGAGGGAGGTGGTGCGGTCGTTGGGGTGAACAACTGGGTTTGGGGGGAACGCGGCGTCGCCGTGCAGGTCCGTGAGCGGCTTGAGAACATCGGGGGATGCGAGCGGGCCGCCTGACCGCGGCCCTGACAGCCCAAGGGGAACGTGAACAAGCCGACTCCTGCGGGATTTGACCTCGTGTTGCGCCTTCAGGGGGAACAGCCCAAGCATTAGAACAACGCCGCCGTCAGGAACAGGGACGCAACCACCGAACGCGGCTCGGAGCCGGACAACTTCTCCAGTGATCGGGTCGTCGTGGAAAGGGTTTGCCATCCCCGCCATATCCGATATCTGTTGCTGTCAAGTTTGGAAAGCTTGGTGCTAGATGTTGATAGGGTGAGTTCATATAGGATCACGGGTATAGCTGTCAAGCCTTTTCTTAACTATTTTGCCAGGGCTTAACATAACCTCGGAACGCTCAATTCATTCGGCTTACGATGAATCCGCACGTCAAGGCCGAAGAATCGGCTCGGCAGGCGCCATATCTTGTAGCGAACCAAGCTGGAAAAGCGCTTAAGACGGCTTTCAAGGCGCGGCAACCTTGTCTTGAGAAAGCGAGGAAACGACGGCGCCGGCCGAATCGAGGTAGGTCGTTCGTCCAAGGAGGCGTTTGATCACCTGCCCGCGCGCCTCAAGCATCTTCTGTCTTTCCAGTATTTTGCGAACAATCGGCCGCGCCTCCTGCAAGCGAATGTAACCCCCTGACGAACGGGAAACCAACTGCACGATCAGCCATCCCCGCGGCCAGGGAATCGGCGGCGAGGCTTGGCCATTTGTCAAGGATTCGACCTTGCTTCGATAGGCTTGAGGCAGGCCGCGCAGGGACACCGTGGATTCAGGCCGGACGCGAACATCCAGCCCGTTCTTCTCGAACTGCTTGGCCGCTTGCTTGGGTTCTTCCCCGTTGGAAATGGCGTCCGAAAGGCGCCGGGCGAAGTCTCGCAAGGTGTCGGTGGCAGCCATATCGGACGTGGCGGTCCGGCGCCGAGGGGCGGCCAGGTAGACTTCGATGTTCCGAACCCGCAGGGAATCCGGCCGCTCGAATCGAGAAAGGTTTTGCAGGTAGAACGTGTCGAGCTCCTGCTCGGAGACGGCGGCGGTCTCGCGCGCCAGTTGATCCAGGGCGAAGAAGCAGAGCAGAAGGTCGCGCGGGGCGGCGGACAGCTCGTTCGCGGCGCCGAGCCGCTCGTCCAGGTCGCGCCCGCGCAGGATCAGAAGGCGCTGGTCGATCTGGCGGCTGAGGAAGTCCGAAAACGCCTCGCGGTCGAGCGGGGAGACTTGCTCGTCGATCGCCTCGTCGAGCAAACGTTCATGGCTGATCGACCAAGGGCCGACTTGAATGGCGGGATCGTTCTGATTCGACAGGAGCGCCTTGAGCGGCCCCTTCTTCAGATTCTCGTCGATGGACACGGGGTATTGACGGCGCAGTTCGGCCAGCAGCGCCTGACGCCGCGCCGCCTGTCGCTCCAGGAGAAGCTGATCCGCGAGTTTGTCGGCGATCTCCTCGAAGGCCGGCGGCTGGCGCTCCGGGCGCCGCGACGCGAGCTGCAGGATGTGAAGACCCGTCGGCGTTTCAATGAGGGGAGTGACGCCGCCGGGCCGCAGAGCGAACAGGGCGTCCTCGGCTTCGGGCCACAGGGCGCCGCGCGCCACGGGGCCGAAGACGCGCCCCTTGGATTCGACGTCCAAATCGGAATAGCGCTCGGCCAGGGCGGCGAAGTCGGCCTTGGGTTTTCGCGCCTCCTCGAGCGCGCGCTCGGCCTTCTTGCGCTTGGCCTCGATGTCGCGAGGGCTTAGGTCCGACGTGTCGAAGTAGACGTAGCGAAAGAACACCCGCTCCGGCGACCCATAGGAGTTGCGGCGCTGGCGATAGGCCCCGGCGACTTCCTCCGGCGTCGGGCGCGGGATGGACAGAATCTCGGCGGCATAGGCGTCGTCGTAGCGTTTCTGGTCGAGGAGATGCTCCTGAAGGGCCAGAAAATCCGGATGGTTCGCGTAGGAGCGCTCCTCGGCGAGCCGCAGCAGGCGTTTGTACAGCATGGCGCGCTCGATCCACTGCCGGGCGGTCAGCGTTCCGGTGGTCGGCGTTCCGTCGAGCGCCAGCAGCGGCAGGGCGCGCACGCGTTGGACGTCGCTGAGGCGGACCTCGCCTCCCGGCCATTGGGCGAGAAGGGTGTCGGTGGTCGCGACCTGCGCCGCCGCGAATCTCGCGGCGGACGTCGCCACGAAAGCGAGAATCGCGCACGGCCGAACGAGGCCACGCGAGGTCAGACGAGAAGGACTGCGCATCGGAATAGCTTGCCCTTTCGCGCACGGCGAGCGAAGCG
>JAPLSS010000082.1 GCA_026398515.1 Candidatus Sumerlaeota bacterium
CTTCTTCATGGCGATCATGCCGTCCTTGAGCGCCTGGGTGAACTTCTCCAGCGTGTACGGCGCGACGCCCTCCTGCGGCTTGCCCCGGCAGATGTCGGACGAAGGCGCGGTCTCCGGAATCACCACCGCCTCCAGGGTGGGGTCGGAATCGAATTCGCGGCCCAGCGCGGCGTACAGCGCCATCACCCGCGCGTTGACCTTGTCGTTCCAGATGACCGGGTTGAACGACTCGGTCTCGGTCCGGTAAAAGCCTCCCTCGAACTCGGGCCGTTCAAGATACTTCGGAGCGACCACGGCCCCTTTCCCGAAGGCCTTGGTCTGGAGTTGAATGACCAAATACTTTCCGCGTTGCCGAAGGGACTCCAAGTCTTTCTTGATTGCGGAAAAGTCATATTGATCCTGTTGCGGCTCCAGGTCCTTCCAGTCATACCGTTTCTGAAGCCCGCGGAACGGAGCGGCGAAATCCTCGTCGCGCGGCCCCGCGTCGTCGAGGACGTAGTGGCCGGGATGCCATTTGACCGCGGGCGGTTCGTCGGCGCGGGCGACCGCTGCCAAGAACAGAGCCATAGGAATAGCGCAGAAAAGATGATTCAAGGTGTCGATCCTTTCTCTCGATGTGGCGGCTCCTGGGAGCGCCGGCGTCCTCGCCGGCTCCTTCTCATTCGATCCTTCCTTGTGGGTCAAAGCCGGCGAGGACGCCGGCGCTCCCAGGAAACAACGCGCTTGCGGATTCAATCGGCAATCGACAATCGGCAATCGGCCATCGCAAATCACTCGCCCCGCACGGCCTTCAGGATCTCGGCTTCTTTCTGCGGCTCTTTCATCGTCCAGATGCAGTAGACGCTGACATCCGGCAACACGGCCTTGACCGCCTGTTCGAGCAAGTCGTTCGAGCCGCGGCCGACGACCACCTGCACGCCGACGCCGCAGGCGGGATTGACCTTGCGGACGGCGGCGGAGCGCTGGCGCGCCAGATCGATAAATGTCTCCAGGCCCTGGTATTGCAGCACCTTCTGATGCTGCAATGTGATGTTGTCGAGATCCTTGGCCAGGGCGAACAACTCGTCCCCGCGCTTCTCCAAGTTGTTGCTGATCGTGGCCCAGCTGGCCTTCAGGCCGGCCTTGTGGGCGACGGCGGCGAACTCCTTGACCGAGTCCACCATGTGCGTCATCTCCTCGCCGGGAGTCATCCCGCCTTCCATGTCGTATTCCACCCAAACCAGGTCCTTGGGCAGGCGCGGCAGGTTCGTCTTCAGGTCCTCCACGGAACTCAGGACGACGGACTTGCGCACCCGCGGATCGTGGACGGCGTTAAGGATGTCGATGGCCGACTGGTATTTCTCTTCGTTCCACACGGTCTCGGGCCATGAGCGTCCCTCGCCCGCGCGGGGGGCGGACGACCGCGACGCCGGCTCGTCGTCCTGGCCGATCTTGTACGTGCGGTCCGTGTGGCCGCGCATGCAGGCGACGTAGAGGATGTCGCCGTCGCGGATCAGCGGCTTGAGAACGTCGTAATGCTGCGCGCGAATACGGGCCACGGGGGCCGGCGGCTTGGAAGCCGGCTCTCCGCCAGATCCGTTCGCGGCAAACGCGAAGAGGGAGAAAGCGACGCACAGAGACGGTCTTGCTGACATGGCGTTGCTCCTCGGTTTCAGTGGATCAAGGGCATTCTCTCCGATTTGGGCGGAGACAATCAAGGGCGTCGACGTCGAGCGCCGCCGGCCTTGAGTGGCGCCGGCGCCGAAAAAAGGAATCGGGCTTCCCGTCACGCGACGGGAAGCCCGATGGTCTGGCGGATCTGCCTTGGAGAACAAGGCAGGCCCGGAGAGGTGAATGGTTATTCCGACGGCGGCTCCAGGATCTCGTAGTGGGCCTGGCCCTCGCTGATGACCTTCAGCAGGACCGACCCCTTGTCCTTGAGCGCCTTGGCGGTCAGCCGCTGGAAATCGGCCGCGGTCTTCACCGGCTCCCTCTCTACTTCGGTGATCACCATGCCGGGACGGAAGCCGGCCAGCGAGGCTACGCTGCCGCGTGCGACGCTGGTGACGATCACGCCCTCGGCTTGCTCGATGCCGAAGCGTTGGGCCAGTTCCTCGGTCAGCCCCTGGACCGTCAGGCCCAGTTTCTCGACGTTCTTCGAGGGGCCGCCCTTGCCGCCCGGGGCCAACGCGCCTGGTCCGCCCTTCAGTTTCGCCAGCTCGTCGTTCGAGGGCCGCTCGGCCAGAGTCGCGCTGATGTCCTTCTTCTCGCCGTTTTCCCGGATGATCTTCAGGTCGACTTTATCGCCCGGCTTCATCGAGGCGATGCTGTTCATGAACTCCGTCTGGTTCTTCACCTTCTCGCCGTTCAGTTCGGCGATCAGGTCCAGAGGCTCGATGCCGGCCTTGGCCGCCGGACCCGGCTCCGGCTCGGTGACCACGTCCTGCACCAGCGCGCCATACGGCGAATCCAGCCCGTAGCGCTTGGCGAAGGCCTGATCCACGGGGCCAATGGTCACGCCCAGGTAGCCGCGGGTCACCTTGCCCTGGCTGACCAGGTCGTCCATGACCCGCTTGACCATGTCGATGGGGACGGCGAACCCGACCCCGGCGTACTGGCCGGTGGTGGTGGCGATGGCGGCGTTCAGTCCGATGACCTCGCCATTGAGGTTCACCAGCGGGCCGCCGCTGTTGCCCGGGTTGATCGCCGCATCGGTCTGGATGAAGTTTTCAAAGCCGTATTCGCCGAGAATGCCCGGCCGCCGCCCCATGGCGCTGACGATTCCCTGGGTCACCGAGCCGCCGAGGTTGAACGGCGAGCCGATCGCCAAAACGATCTGGCCGACCTTCAGGTCCTTCGAATTGCCCAGCGGGGCCGCCGCCAGGTTGTCGCTCTTGATCTGGATGATGGCCACGTCGCTGTTTTTGTCCGTTCCGATGACCTTGGCGTTGTACTCGCGCTCGTCATACAGCGTGACGGTGATGCTCGACGCCTCGCCGACCACGTGATTGTTGGTCAGGATATAGCCGTTCTTCGCGTCCACGATCACGCCCGAGCCCAGCCCCATGCGCTCCGGCAAGTCCTCCGGGGTCCGAAAACGGAATCCGGGGCCGAAGAACTGCTCGAAAAACTGGCGCATCGGGTCGTTCTCGTCCAGTTCCTCCGAGCCCTTCGTCTGCTTGCGCTCCTTCTCGGTGACGCGGATGCTGACGACGGCGGGTTCCAGTTTCTGGGCGATCTGGACGAACGTGTCGCTTAGGTCCTTCACGGAAGCCGGAGCCGCCGTCCCGCCGGTGGAAATCTGCACGGGCGGGTTCTGGCTCCGGGCGCCGCTGGCCACCGCCCAGATGGCCGCGCAGACGATGACCGCGGCCGCCAGAGTCAGCCCTTGAAACTTGCGATTCTTCACGACGCTCATGTCTTGTATCCTCCTGAAATGATTGAGGGGAAAATGCTTCTCCCCTCGCGTTCACTCCGTCCTTTACGTTCAGACTGCTCACGCGACATTGCGGATTGTTGGCAATGCAACTACCGTTCCACAAGGCCGATCGAGGCAGGGAATCGGTAAAGGCAGGAATTTGAGAGGCGCGCCCGATCCGCGCCCCTCCGGTTCGGCGCCGGATGCGACAATTTGTCCCAGCCGCTCGCCCCGCCGTCCTTTTGCGCGCGTGCGGTTCGTAGCGCAGGCTTTCCAGCCTGTGGATTTCAGCGAACCGAGAAGGCGAATATCCCCGGCTGGAAAACCCGCGCCGCTTTACGGCTTGGACATGCGCACGCTCAACTCGAACGCCGCCTTCTCGCCGGGCTCCAGAGAAAGCGGCCAAAGCATCAGCAGGCACGCTCCCTGGTAGACGCGCTCGAAGCCGGCTTCGGACAGCGAGATGGTTTCAATCGGCAGACGCCACAGCGTGGCCGGTTGCGCGAGCTCGAAGGTCAGGCGCAGGCCCTTCCATTCATCGACCAGGCTGAAGGCTTCCACGTCGAGATCCTCCGCCGCGGCGCCGAGGCGGCGGTCGGCCAGCTCGCGGCCGGGAATTTCGACGTAGCGGTCGTGGGCGTCGGGCGCGAGGAAGTTGGCCACGAACTCCACCCCAAAATAGCAGCTGAGGACGAGTTTCGACGTGTTTTCCATCTCATGGCGCAGGGCGAAGCCGCGTTCGTGCGCCGCCGCGCGCACCCGCTTGCGCAGGGTCAGCCAGCGCACGCCGCCGCCTTGGTAAACGCCGCCGCGGCGAGTCAGGACGACCTCGGCCGAGCCATCCTTGTTCTCGCGCGTTTCCTCGATGTCGAACGGACGGTTGACGAAGTCGCCGTCTTCGGCGTAGCGGCCGCACTGGAAATCCTCGAAGCGCGTCCAGCCGGGCAGGAAGCGCGCCAGGGCGCTGGCGCGGCGGTACCAGTCGTAAACGAGGCGGCTTTCCAGGCCCTCTTCCTTCGCGCGGACGATGTCGTGGATGCTGGCGGTGGAGTCGGCTTCGGCCTGCGCCTGCATCTCGGCGGCTTTTTCCCAGGTGACCGCCTTGGCCACCTTGGCGTGATAGGCCTCGGGGCGGCGGGTGAGCGTGTCGCAAATGTTGACCCGCGTCTTCAGGTCGTCCATCTCCACCAGCGAGCCGCCTTGCGATGGCTTGAAGCACAGGGTCAGCGCCGGCGAATAGACGAAAACCTCCTCTTGCGCGTCGCCGTCGAAATCCACCCGCTCGACGCGGACGCGGGCCGGAGCCTGGTCGCGCAGGATCGCCTCGGCGCCGATCAGCCGCTCGAAGAGCGCCGAGCGCAGGTGCGGCAGATAGAGGCCGCCGAAGACCCCGTGCCAGTAGCCGCAATTGCACTGCGCCTGCCAGACCAGGTTGCGCGCTTGTTCGAGGCGTTGGCGCTTCGTCGGCGCCTTCGCCGCGCGCAGCGCGTGGTCGACCGCCTCGCTCAACTGAAGCATGCGCTTGTGGATGTGGTTGCTTTCCTCGTATTTGGCCAGGAAGTTGCGCCAGAATCCGCCGCGGACGAACGGCTCGACCTCCTCGCGGTTCGTCCGGTGTTCGATCTCCTCGCGGAACTCCTCGAGGGTCTTCGCCGATTGCGGCGGCAGCGCCCAGGTCATCATCTCGACGTACGAGGCGGTCGGCAGGTAGACGCGCCCCAGCGGCGGGACCGCGTGCATCGCCTCGGCGAACGTCGCCAGGCGAATCCAGTCGGCGTTCTGCTCCAGCGCGGCGAAGAATTCCTCGAGCCATCCTTTCTCATAAACGTGCTCGTACGTCTCCGGCCAGACGCCGAACTTTTCGCCGTCGTCGCCGAGGATGGCCAGGCGCGTCCCCTCCTCGGTGGCGTTCGCGCGCAGCCATTCGATGGTCTTTTCCACCGGGGCGAACGGGACGCTGTAGCGCAACGCCTTGGACGTGGGGAAGACGGCGACGCTGTGGCCCATGTCCTCGGTCAGGTAATAGCCGAGCGTCTGGTCCTCGCGCAGCCCAGAGGCGAAGAAATGCGAGTCGTCGAGCACGGTGTAGCGCACTCCGGCGGCGCGCATGGTCGACGGCAAATGCGGCTCCCACACGCGCTCGGCCACCCACATGCCTTCCGCCGCGTAGCCGGTGGTTTCCTTGACGAAGCGCGTGAGTTTCTCGATCTGCCCGATGCGGTCGCGTTCGGGAATGACGGGCAGGATCGGCTCGTAAAAGCCGCCGGTCATGATCTCCAGCCGCCCGGCCTCGACCAGTTTGCGCAGGCGGTCGAAATAGTCGGGATGGCGCTCCAGGACCCATTCGGCCAGGCAGCCGGAGTTGTGGAGGACGGCGGTGATTTTCGGATGCGCCTCGAACACGTCGAGGAACGGACGGTAGGCTTTCTGATACGCCCATTCGAGGACGTGGTCGAAATTGCCGATGGGCTGGTGGTTGTGCAGCGCGAAAATGAAGCGGATCGTCTTCATGGAGGGCGGTCCTGGGAGCGGAATGGACGATTGCCGATTGTCGAATGCCGATTGAAAAGCAAGAACCGGCCACACGCAATTCAAACCGCCAATCGTCCTGCTTTCAATCGGTGTCAATGGACCGCACAACGATAGGCAGGACGATTGGGGGCAGGACGATTCCTCGATTCGGTTTAGCTCGGGCGTCCCGCCACACAACAAACGGAAGGCGGTTGGGTGGCGTGGGCAGCCTTGTCCGCGCATCGGTTCGACATCTTGAATCCTGCGCGGACAAGGCTGTCCACGCCCCTACCGCCTCTTCGCCCCACTGGCGTCTTTGGGAGGAGCGGGAACGGGGGCGCGGGCCGGCGCGCGGTCGTCTTCTTTCTTGATCATGCGGTTGATCCAGACCTGGCTGCCGATCTGCCAGATGTTCGACACAAACCAGTAGAGGACCAGCCCGGCGCTCATGTTGTAGAAGATGAACATGAACATCAGCGGCATCAGGATCACCATCTGCCTCTGCGAGGGGTCGGTCACCGTCGAGGTGCTCAGCTTGCTGGTGAGGAACTGGGTCCCCGACATCAGGATCGGCAGGAGGTTGAACGATTGAATCAAC
>JAPLSS010000948.1 GCA_026398515.1 Candidatus Sumerlaeota bacterium
AAAGGCGCGATTGTCTATCGCCTGAGCCAGCGCGCGGAGAGCCAATCGGGACGCGGGATGATCCTGGAGAAGTTTTACGTGGCCTACCGGGGCGAGCCGTTTGAGTTTGGCCAGCGCGTCTACGCCGAGGCCCTGCGCCGCGGGTTGAACCAGGCCAAGAAGGTCTACGTCGTGGCCGACGGCGCGGTGTGGATCTGGAACGTCGTGGCCGATCGCTTTCCCCAGGCCTTGGGCGGCTTGGACTTCTATCACGCCTCCGAGCATCTGTGGGCCGTGGCTCATGACCAGTTCGGCGAAGGCAGCCCGCAGGCGCGCGCGTGGATCGAACCGCTGCTCCATCAACTCAAACACGGCGGAGAGTTTGGCGTCCTGCAAACCCTGGAGGATCTGTGTGAAGTCTGCGCCGACGGCCAAGACCCCCCGCACCCCGCCACCCAACGCGAAATCGCCTACTTCCATCAGCATCGAGATCACTTGCATTACGAACAACTGCGCGCCGAGGGTTGCCCCATCGGCTCGGGCGCCATGGAGTCCACCTGCAGCCAATTCCAGGATCGGTTCAAGCGCACCGGACAGATCCGGAGCCTCCCGGGCGAACAGCATCTCATGGCGCTGGACATTGCCCGGCGAAACAACGACTGGGACGAAATCTGGGCCGTCTACACGTAGCAGTGTCAAGATGCGCCCTTCGCGGCTTACGCGGCTGAATGTGACAGCGACGACGACGCCTCGGGGTACGCTTTTGATTTCATCAATCAGCCAGTCGAGGAAGGCGAGACAAAGACTGCAATCGTCGATTACCTCAGACAAGCACGGACGTTTCTTCACACCAGCATCGGAAGCTTCCAGGCACGGTTTGCGGCAGAACTGGCGGACGCAGTGGATGACCACAGCGATGAAGTCGAGCAAGTGGAAGCGATTTATTCCCTTTGCCACCGGCATGGCCAACAAGTGGAGCGTGCTCTCCAAAAGATGATAGCGCCGCTCCAACATTATCCTGAAGGAAGCCTGAAGACGCTGAACTACAGCACAGACTTTTCCCGCCCACCGGTGGACTCCTTGGCACGGCAGATTGCAGCGGAGACGGAGGAGTATATTCGGCGCGCGTTTTCAAGCGAGAGACCAAAGGACGAGCCTGACCTGAACGCGAAGGTTGATGCGTTCTTGTCTGGGCAACAGGAGCGTTTCCGGCGTGAGCACCCTTGCCTTGCTTTCGCATCAGCGTGTACTATTCCTGATCATTCTAATGCATCAGGGGATCTGATAATTGAGACAAAGTACATACGAAGGACGATGTCCCCAAGTAAGGTCACAGAAGGAATTGCGGCAGACCTAACGAAGTATCCGAGTGAGCCCTTGAAGTTGCTTCTCGTCTACGACCCTGAGTGCAAGATTCCGAATCGTAATGAATTCAGGCGTGATTTCGAGCGGAAGGGGCATTGCATTGTGTGGATCATTTGATCCCGTCGAGTTGCAGAGTCGGTTGAGAATGATGGTGGATTGGGGGGCGAGAACGCGATGGGAGGTGGGAGACTTCTTTTGTTCCCCGAGAGGGAAGAACGTGAGTAGGCGTGGGCGCTGGCCCGCGGAACTACGCACAGAAGAGAACCGGGTCGGAGGGGGGCGAACATTGATGGGGACGGGATTGTTCGACCCCTTCAGGGTCGAGCGATGGGGGGGCGGCGCTTCCGTGGGCTGGCGCCCACGGCTATTCATGTGGCTTCCCCTTCGGGGAAAGAAGACGGGAACGGCTTTCCCTTCGGGGAAAGAAGACAGGAACGGTTGTGTGGCAATCGCGCTTTCTGTGAGGGTCTGGCGCGAGTATCGGAGACGGTTAGCGAATTACTCTCCCGAAAATGAGGTTTGGAGTGCGACCTTCAGGTCGTACAAACCGCCTGGTATCCCAAGAAACTGCTACGACCTGAAGGTCGCACTCCGAACCTCGTTTTCGGGCGTTTCCGGGCGACCCGGAGGGCCATGGGATGCTGTCGCCGCAACCGCTCAAGGGATGTCTTCAGGAACGCCTTTCATAGGATGGTTTGCCATGCGGTCGTTTCATTGGATGTTGATCGGAACGGTTTCGTCCACAGTCGCGCTGGGGTTTTCCCAACCGCCGGGCGGGTCGAGGCCCGCAACGCGGCCGGGCGGCGCGGCGAATTCGCCGACGTCCCAGGAAGCCGCGCGGCTGGAGCTGCGGCCGGGCGAGTTCTTCTTTCGAGTAGGCGGGAAGCAGGCTTTTGTTCTGGGGAAGAATCCCGTCGGGAAGAACGCGGAGGAGTTCGAGCCGCTGTTCGATTGGGCGGTTGAGTCGGGCGAGCGATTGGTTCGGATTCATGTGACCACCGGCCCGAGGCCCGCCGCGGCGCCGGGCGAGGTGGATGAGGCGTGGGCGCGGCGCTGGGACGCGGTTTTCGACCTCGCCGCCGAAAAGGGCCTGGCGGTCCTGCCGGTCCTGGCGATCTGGACCGACTGGAACGACGGGGCGCGCGGCGAACTCTGGCACTACTGGGACAAGAACCGATTCAACGCGGCGTTGGGCGGACCGGCCCGCGCGCCGGCCGACCTGCTGGCCGACACGGAGTGCCGCAGGCTGTGGCTGCAGTGGCTCGAGAAGATGGTCCGGCGATGGCAGGATCGCGACGCCATTCTGGGCTGGGAAGTGTTCTCGGAGTTGAACCTGATAACGGGGGCGAGCGAACTGGCGGCTCTGGAGTTCACGGAGCGGGCCGCGGCGGTCATTCGCGCCGCCGATTCGAGGCCGCGTCCGGTCACGGCGTCGCTGGCAGGCATCGCGCAGTGGAGCCGGTTGTTCGAGAGCCGCGCGCTCGATTTCATCCAGATTCATCCCTATGCCCTGCCCTCGCCTTTTGACGGCAACCTGGACAGGATGATTCTGGAGTCCGTTCGCGCGAGGTTGCGGCGATACGGCAAACCTGTCTTTATCGGGGAAAGCGGTCTGGACGCGCGCGGATCGCAGCGCGAGTTGGTCGTCGCGCCGCGCGCGGAGATCGGCATTCGCCACGCCATCTGGGCCGCCGTCGTGTCGGGCGCGATGAACGGCCGCATGCTGTGGTGGGAGGACGGCTACGACCGGTTCTCCGGGACGGACTTGAGGACGCGATACAAGGATGCTTCGGCGGCGGCGGCGCGGTTCGTCGCCGGAGTCGACTTCGCCGGCTTCCAGCCCCTGGAGGCCCAAGCGCCGGAGGATTTGTTCGGCGGCGCGATCGGCAATGAGCGCGCGGCGCTGGGCTGGTTTCGCGATGCGCGCTGCGTGCCGCCGGATTGGCCCACGCGCCTGATGGAAGGCGCCTGGGTCGACGTTTCGGCCCCGGGCGATGCGCGGCAATGGGAGGTGGAGTTCTGGGACACGGCGCGCGGGGCCGCTCTGTCCAAGGCGCGGATCGAACGAGAGGGCCCGGCCGTTCGCGTGTCCCTGCCGCCGTTCGAAGATTCCATCGCGTGGAAACTGACGGCGCTCTCGCCGGCGCCGTGAAAGGCATCCCGCGGAATAGCGTCGGATGAGGGAAGATGCGCGAAGCGCTTTGGAGTGCGTGCGGCTTTCTGGGCAGTCAAGGCCTTACGTACCGCCATTCCGGAGTGTCCCCGTAGTTCAATCGCCACGGAGCGCCCCCGAGCATGGGGATTTCTTTGCGGCCACCAAGCGGGATTGAGTAGGGCGGCACTCTAACCGATCCTTTCTGGGGCCCTTTCGGGACTGGCAGTATGCGCCCGCGCCCCTCCCGGCGGGACTACTTATTTCCCCGCGCTTCGTCTGCGCGCGCCAGGGGAACCACAATATAGGGAGTCTCGGTCT
>JAPLSS010000159.1 GCA_026398515.1 Candidatus Sumerlaeota bacterium
CTCGATTCCCAGCATTCCGCCTGAAGGCGGGACTCCATACCCCCATATGAGGAGCAGTCGCCTGGGGTTTGCGGGGCCGCTGGGAGCGCGGACGTCCTTGTCCGCATTGCAGCGCATCGGATGGGGAACGATTGCGGACGAGGGCGTCCGCGCTCCCGGGATCAGATCGTGTCCTTCAGGCTTTTCAGAAACTGCATGAAGTGGTCGTGAAACTCGTGGCGGCAGCGCTCGCAAATCGTCAGCGTGTAGCTTTCGAACACCTCGTCCATCATTTCCTGGGGATCGGCGCATTCGGCTTCGCGATACAGTTCGAGCAGCCGCCGCTCGTGGTCTTCGGCCAGATCGTCGGGCGTTATATGAATCTCGCCGCCCTCGGCGAACAGTTGCAAGCGCAGCGTGTAGGCCGTCGTGAAGGCGGGAATTGTGGCCCCGCAGGTTTGGCACGCGCGGGCGTTGTTCAACATGATCGGTCGACTTCCTGCACTGTAAACAACCTCAAGGACACAAAGGACCTCAAACACATAAAGGACCCCAGGGACAAGTTCTATGTCCTTTTCGTCCTTGAGGTCCTTTGTGTCCTCATCAACATGCCACTATCCGGCCGCGCCATCCAGTTGCACCAGCTTATAGCCATGTCCGACGGTTACAACCGTACAGCTCGTCGGCGTGTCGACGAAAAGGACGGCGTAGGCAATAGGATACTTCACTGCAAGATCCCGCAAATGCGCGTCGGTCATTTTCCGATAATTGTCGTCCAATTCGCCGGCCACATACGTTCGCCCGCGCGGCTTGCCGTAGGCGTCCTCGATCCGCCGCCGCCATTCCACCATCGCGCGGTCCTGAAAGCAAAACGACTTCCAATCGACGAGGATGGCCCGCCTTGCGGCGAGGCGGAACCCGCCCCACAGCGGCGGGGTGAGAAACAGGGCGTCGGGCGGCGTATGCGCTTGCGCGTATTCCGCCATTCCGCCGAATCGCGGAATCACGCTGGTCATCTTCACTCGGGGTTTGATGTCGTCCAAGGCGCGGGACAGGGACGGAAAATGCCCCGTCCGCTCCGCCCCCAGCAGGAAGACCAGCGTGGCGAGACCGATCGCCGGCGGCGCCAGCGCGGCGCGCTCCGACCGCATCCAGAGAAGCAGAAGCGCCCCGCTCCAGCACAGGGCCACGGCCTCGACCGGCTCCCACCGGAACGTCCTGGCCTGAATCGCCAGAACCGCGGCGACAATGGCGATCCATGTCGCCGCCTGGCGAAAACGAGCCCGGGAGGCGAACCTGGTGTCCGCCATGGCCAGAAATCCCTGCCCCAGGAAAGCCGCCTTGGGCGCCAGGGGGCCAAGCATCGCCAACAGCCCCTCGTCACGGCGGCCGGTCTCAAAACGCCGCGCCGCCGCGCCCGCGAGGAGGACCAGCCCCGCCCAACCAATCACGTTGCTGAGGCGAAAGAACTGCGCGATCACGGCCCACCGCAGGGGGACCCGTTCCACGAACACGTAGCCCAACGGCAACGAGGCCAGCGCCGCTCCCGCCAAGCCCAACACGCCCCACGGCTCCTTCGCGCCCCGCGGCGCCGCCCGGCGCCAGGTGTGCCAGGCCAGCAGCGCCGCCAGAGTGAACAGCGCCGCGTCCTCGTAGTCGCTGCGCGGCCAGGCGCTGGGAATGTAGTGGTGGGGCGCGCGGAAGTAGGCCAGGGTCTCGATGAAGGTCGCGCTGTCGACGCGTTGCGCGTACGACGGCGAGAAATGCTCCGGCACGATCCAGAACAGCGCGAATGCGAACAGAATTCCCGCGCCGGCCGCCAGGCCGCCCGCCACTCTGCGCCCATTCCCGCCGTTCGCCCGAAGCGAGGCCCGTTGCGCCACGAAGGCCGCCGCCAGGGCCAGCGCTCCGCACTCCAGGCCGATCAACGGGTGGAACATCGCCGCCGCCCCGCACGCCAGCGCCGGACGGAGAAACCGGCCTCGCGCGCTCAGCCAGAACCCGATCAGAACCAGCGGGAAGGCCGGCGAAGAGGAGAGGAGCGAGTTGGTGAAGAAGCAGGCGTCCTGTCCCAGGAAGAACGGCGTTAGAACGACCGCCGCAGGACAGGCGAGCATCCCCGCCAGCGCCGAGCCGCCGAACCAGTCGCGCGCGCATAGCGCCGTGACGACGGAGACCGAAACCGTGCACAGCAGGAGAAACGAAAAGCAGACGGCCCAGAGCGGGGCGGCCTTCGTCAGCGCGGCGACCAGGTGGGCGAAGTAGTAGCGCGGATTGAACCCC
>JAPLSS010001008.1 GCA_026398515.1 Candidatus Sumerlaeota bacterium
AGTTGCGGGCGAACCCGCTGAGGCCGGTGAACAGCGCGTACATCGCCACCGTGATGATCATCGTCAGGACTCGTCCGATGGCGTCGCCCATGCGGCCAAAGATGATCCCGCCGACGGACATGCCGGCCAGGAACAGGGCGACCGTGACGCCGATGTAGGGGCCGATGGCGTTGCTGTCCGTTGTGTGGAACAGCTCTTTCAGCGCCGGCGGCACGGCCCACGAATACAAGCCCATTTCCATGCCGTCGAACATCCAGCCGAGCCACGCGATGATGAGCGCGCTCCACAAGACAACGCGCGAGGGTTGAGAAGCCAACGCCGGATCCGAAGGCGCGTTTGCCATGTCATTGGACCTTTCTGTTTCGCGAGCGAGATTCGCCACGTGAACCATAGGACGTATAGGTCTGATGTCTTATAGATCCTATAGGTCCCATCAGCCCCCCCATGCGACCTGAAGGTCGCCCTGCGAACCAACCGCCTTTCCCCGGGGGGTTCCGGCTTTTGTAGGGCGGCGCCGGAGAACTGTCAAAAGAAAGCGCGCGATTCGCCGGCGCATGGTCGAATCCCGCACTCCAGCCGAGGGCACCGATTCAGGAATCGCCCCGAAGGGGCCGACAGTGCGTAGCCGGGGGCGCAGGCGAAGCCAAGCCCCCGGATCGCTCCCCATCACAAAGCCCCGCAGGGGTGACAGGGCGTTGGGCACCGACGCCTGTCGCCCCTTCGGGGCTAGGGGGCTACCCGGACGAATCCGGGGGCTTGGCTTCGCCTGCGCCCCCGGCTACGCGCTGTCGGCCCCTTCGGGGCGCAAATCACGCCTCGCCAAGATCCAGTATCGATTTGTCAAACTACGCCGCGGGACGCACCCGCTATGCATCGCGCGACCGTGGCGCAGGCTTTCCTGCCTTGGATCTTAGGCATGCCGCGCCGCTCTAACATTCGCAGGCTGGAAAGCCTGCGCCACTTGGCCGTGATCGCTGTTGATTCCCGCGCCGTTCGGGCCTATATGCCTGGCCCGTGAACCTGCACGACGAGATCCGCCGCCAATTCCGCATTATCCCCTACGAAGCCGACGGCGTCGCCGGCCTTTGCTTCGAGCCGTTCGCCGCGCTGCCGCTGGCCTCGATTCCGTGGGACGCGCTCAAACGCGAACCCGATCCGCGCCATCGCCTGGAGAAGTCCTCGCACACCCGCAAAGTCCTCAGTTTCGAGTGGACCATCGAAGGCCTGGAGGGCGGACCGCGCACGACGAGGCTCTACGCCAAGCGCGCGCGCGTTCGCCGGACGCGCCGGCTGCTGCTGACGCCGTTTCGCCCGTCGAAGGCGCAAGAGGAATGGCGCCTCGGCCACGCCATGCTCGAAGCCGGCATTCCGACTCCCCTGCCGGTTGTTTACGCGGAACGGCGGCGGCTGGGCGCGTCATCCGAGAATTTCCTCGTCACCTTGGAGCTGGAGGGCGCGAAGTCGTTTTACGATTGGTTCAAGGAGTTGCGGGCGAAGGCGGAGCGCGAACAGGCGTTGCGCGCCCTGGCCCGCTTCGTCCGCGCCGGCCACGAAAAGGGCTTTCATCACGACGACTGCGCCACGGATCACGTGTTCGTCGAAGCGCGCGCCGGCGGTCCGCCCCGCATGTTCTTCATCGACGTGGACAATGGCCGCCTGGAATCGCCGCCGTCGGAGCGCCTGCGCGTCAAGAACGCCTTTCAGCTCTTCCGGTCCATGCCGCCAGGCGGATTGACCCGCGAAGAGAAGTCCGCGTTTCTCCAGGAGTTCTTCCTGCGCGATCTGTCGGATGCGGAATTCGAGAAGCATTTACAGCGGATCGAGCGCTGGCGGGAATGGAAGACGCGGCGCAAGCGGCTGATCAAGGCGTTCCGGGGCGGCGCCGGAACATAGGCGGGTCGGACGTCGAACATCCCAACGCGAAACTCCTCGTCATTCCCTTCCCGCCAGCGCCGCGATGACGGTCAGCACGAACCCCGGCGGCGCGAACAGAAGAAACAAAATCGTTCCCAGCATCCCCGCCGCGCTTTCTCCATGCGCACGGGCTTCCACGACTCCCCACAGAAAGAGCGGCACGCCCACGCCGAGCAGCAGCAGAAAGCAGCCGATGCGCAGGCCCCACACGCGCGGTAGGACGAATGCGACAATGACCGCGGCCAGGATTCCGATGCCGAGGATTTGGAACATAGTAGAACTCGTCACCCGTGTGATTCATCGCGTAAGGAGTGGTTGTGTATGGAGTCCCGCCTTCAGGCGGAAGAAATCATGCGGGGACCGAAAATCGCTCTGGCCATTCCGCCTGAAGGCGGGACTCCATACACAACCACTCCTTTGTCGCTGCGATTAGATCGCCGCCTTGGGAAACGCCTTTCGCCCTTCCGTCACTCCTTTGCAGCGCGCGGAGAAGAAGAGCCGCGCGTAGAGGCGCTCCAGCAGGTTTGAATTCGGCGCGATTCGCTCCAACGCTTCCGCCGCGACGCATCCCAGCCGCCGCCGCCATGCCGGCCCCGGCGTCGCGTCGCGCGTCCCCGGCCAGAAGACGACGCGCTCGACCTCCGTCGTCGGATGCTTCGCATAGAACCAGCAGCCGCCGAATCCGATCATCTCCTGCCGCCGGATGATGTCCGCCACTGACGTCGGCGGATGGACGTGCTCGGCGGACGCGGCGGGATTGTAGATCAGCCGCCAGCCGGCGCGCTCCAGCCGATAGCCCATCTCCGTGTCTTCCCAGTAGATGCGAACCGATTCATCGAACGGGCCGGCTTCCTCCAACGCTTGGCGCGGCAACGCGATGTTCGCCGTGTAGAAATAGCGGAAGTCCAACTCCTGGGCGGCCTCCAGCCCGTCGTAATGATGCGCCCGCGCCAGTTCGCGAAACGGCTTCGACCCGCGCCGCGGCGCCCAGCGGCAATAACCGAGCGAGATGCGTTTCGCCTGACGCGCTTCCGCTTCCGCGAGAAACGCCGCGTGCGAGGCGACCAGGTCCGGACCGGCCACGATGTCGTCGCCGAGGAAGAGGAGCCATCTCCCGCGCGCGCGCTCGACCCCGGCGTTCCGCGCCGCGCCCGCCCCGCGGTGGGGGCGTTCGATGAGTTCGACGGAATCCGAAAGCCCCGCCTGGCGCAAGGCCGCCGCGGCGCTTGTCGAAGAGCCATCGTCCACGACGAGAATCTCGGTCGTCCATCGCTCGATCCCGCGCTGGCGCCGCAACGCCTCAATCGTCCTCGCCAGTTCGCGCGGGCGATTGAAGGTGTTGATCACGAGGGTGATGTCGGGAGTCGAAGCCATAGGTGAATACGCGTGGTTCGTAGCGTGGACAGTCTTGTCCGCGCATATGATTGGCGCGGGGAGAAGAGCGCGGACAAAACTGTCCACGCCACGAACCATCCCCAAACCATCTTACAATCCCAGCCGCCCGTGTTTGCGCCAAAAGCGCCACAGGCTTTTCAAGTGTTCAATCGTCAGAGCGTTCAAGTCGCGCGCGCTGCGCCGCTGCACGTGATGAACGATTTCGGCCCGCGGGCAGTAGCAGACCTTCCAGCCTAGTTTCTTCGCACGCAAACACCAATCGACGTCCTCGAAGCCGAACCGATAGCGCTCGTCGAACGATCCGACCTCCGCGACCGCCTCGCCGCGCAGCAGCATGCACGCCCCGGCGACCCAATCGCACTCGAACGGGCGCGAGTGGTCGACGTCGAGCATCAAGTGGCGGCGCGTCCAGGGATTGCCCGGCCAGAGGCGCTGCAGCGGGCTGCGGCGCACGGCGATCGTCATCCAGTCGTAGAACCGCTTCGCGTTCCACTCCATCGACCCGTCCGGGCGCAACGTGCGCGACCCGGCGACCGCGATGCGCGCGTCGCTTTCCAGGAACTCCACCAACGCCTCCAGCGCGCCGGGGCGCAGTTCGGCGTCGATGTCGAGGATCAACTTGTGGCGCGCCTCGGCGGCGGCGGCCAGCCCCGCGTTGCGCATGTGCGCGATGCCGAAGCGATCGGTCCACGCCATGCGCGCCCAGGGGAACTCGCGCGCGATCCACTCGCCCGGATCGTCCGGGGTGCGGAAATGGACGACCACGGTGAGGACCGGCCACGGCGCCGCT
>JAPLSS010000401.1 GCA_026398515.1 Candidatus Sumerlaeota bacterium
TCTATCAGAACGGCGTCGGCTGGATCGCGCCGCTGGACGGCCCCTCCAGCGCCTATCCCCAGTTCTCTCCCTGGACCTTCCTCGACTACGGCGGCTTGGCCTACGATTCCTCCAAAGGTGATTTCTTCGCGGGCTGGGCCGACTTCACCCTTCCCGCCGGCGGCTCGTTCGTCTTCTTTCTCAACTTCAAGGCCTGGGACGCGTCGACCCAAGGGCCCTTTGCCTTCGCCGCGACGAACTGAGCGGCGCGGTTCCTGGGGGCGCGGGCGGCCTCGTCCGCTTTTTCGCGTGGGTCGGAGAAGGCGGACAGAGCGGACAGAGTGGACGGTATGGACGAAGTGGACAGAGTGGACGGCGGGTGAAGGCGCTCGCGCGCGCCGCTGTGTTGCTGACGCCGACGTGGGCGCTCCCGAAAAGCCGCTTGCCGGCGAGGACGCCGGCGCTCCCAGGAACCAATCTACTGCCGACGTAGCCGTCGGCGCTCCCAGGACGCTCACACCCACGCCGCGCCGATTTCCTTCAACACACCCTTGGCGGCTTCGGCAGCGACATGAAACGAATCGGCCAGCGGCATCTTCGAATACTCCTCGTTGGCCGTGCCGCTGGGGCCGGTGGCCATCACCGCGTCCGAGTGCGCCAGGTGCGGCTCCACGGTCAGCGGGCCCTGCCAATCGCGCCGCAGCGATTCGGCGAGGATCTCGCGGTAGCGGCCCGCGCCTTGTCCCAACGGCACGTGCCGCTTGGCGCCGGTCATATCCTTGAGGTGGAAGGCGTCGGTGTACGGGCTGAGCAGTTCCCACGCGCGCGCGACGTCCTGGCCGCCCGCGATGAAATTGGCGGAGTCGAAAATCGTAAAGAAGGTCTGCCCGTCGCGCAGTTCCTTGGCCAGCGTCAGGCAATCCTCCGCCTCGTCGCCGAAGATGTGGCGTTCGTTTTCGTGATAGAGCGCCAGCCCCAAACGGCGCGCCTCGTCGCGCAACCAGCTCAGGCGCAGAAGGCTGGTTTCCCGCCATTCGTCCTTCGGGCGCTTGGCCTTGTTGAAGTAGCTGAAGATGCGCGCCCTGTTGCAGCCGAGCACGTCCTTCAGTTCGCCCAGGCGCCGAAGTTTCTCCAGGTCGCCGGCGATGTCGTCCTCGATGTCGATCTTGCCCAGCGGCGAGCCGAACATCGCCACGCGAACGCCCACGGCGTCCAACTGCTTGCGCGCCTCGCGCGCACGATCGAGCGGAAGCATGGCGATGTTGAACTCGTCGACCCCGCGCAGGTCGACGTGTTTCAGCCCGGCGCGCCGAAGCGCCTTGATCTGTTCTTCGAGATTCTTCCCCGCCTCATCGGCAAACGCGCTCAGGACCCATGCCATGCGTCTTCTCCTTTACGAATTCCGCTGGAAAGCCCGGCCTCGCCGTCTTCTTGGCAGAAGCGACGGCATTGGGTCAAGCTTGGTTGTCGAAAGCTGCGAAACCGAATGGCGCGGTTCCTGGGAGCGCCGACGTCCTCGTCGGCTGTTGTGTCAATCGAGGTACGCCGAAACAGCCGACGAGGACGTCGCCTACCAAACCTTCGCCGTCGCCAACGCCCGCCCCAACGCGCGGCAGGCGGCCAGCGCCGTCTCGTTGGGACGGCCTTCGGATTCGACGGTGTCGCCGATCTTGACGCCCATCCGCTTGAACAATTCCTCCAGCGGGCCGCGGACGGCGCCGCCTCCTCCATGCGAGTAGAAGAGGCCGTACGGCTTGTCGCGCAACCCTTCGGCGTTGGTCTTCTTGGCGATGAACCAATCATCGAGGAACACCTTCAGCCCGCCGGCGATGTAGCTGTAATAGTCGGGCGAGCCAAACGCCGCGGCCTGGGCGGCGCGGTATTCGTCGATGCCCAGGCGGCGTTCGTTGGTGTTGACCAACCGGACCTCGGCGCCGGCCTCGCGCGCGCCCTCGCCGATCGCCTCGGCCATGGCGTGCGTGTTGCCGAATTCCTGCGAGTGATAGAGAACCAGAACGAGTCCCATGAGAAGTCTCCCTATGTTTCGAATGCCCAAGTTCGGAGTGACGCCTTCAGGCGTTGCCGTTCAAACGCCTGAAGGCGTCACTCCGAACTTGGGATGCTTCCCCTCTCACCCCCGTTGCTCAAGCACCCGCGCCGCCGTGTCGGGGTCCTTCGCCAGCGACAGCGCCAACCGAATGAACACATCGGGGTGCAGGACGGCGATGTCCTTGTGATTCGCGGTCAATTCGTCCATCAACTGCTCCAGATCCGACACCGTAACCGTGTGCCGCAGGAAAACCCAGAAGAACTGGCGCTTCTTTGCGGAGGCCTCGATGCGCTCCACGGTCGAGGCCGCGTCGAACTTGCCGGCTTTGTCGGCATCGGCGGAATCGAACACGGGGTCCGGGATGACCAGCGACCCCTCGACGAGCGCCAGGGGATCGTCGAACTGCTCGGTTGGGTCGAGTTGGTGTTTCATGATGATCGAGCGGGGCTGAAGGACGCGCGCGATCTTGGTGACGATCTTCCGCTGGGGATCGTTCTGCACGTTCTGGTCGTTCAGCATGAAATCGACGATGCCCATCCGCCGCATCGCCTCCTTGGACCGGCTGAGGTAAAGGTCGAGAAAGCCGTTCTCCTCCAGCGTCGTCGGATTGGCGTAGCCGTAGCCCTTGCCCGAGAACCACTGCCCCGGCGCCGCCACCAGATCGTTCAGCGCCCTGGGGACGATCGGCTGGATGTCCGATTGCAGCGTCGAGTGCATCAGGCCGAACGAATACCGCTCGTTGATCCGCTTGCCCGGTTCGGTGGCGCTCTTGTCGGTCAAATGCCACAAGTTGTACTTCTGGCAGAAATGCAGCGAATCGCCCTGCGAGAACGAGACAAAGATGTAGGTCTTTGTCGGATCGTAGGCCGGCGGATCGTCGAACGTCTTTTGCTTCAGGCCTTCAATCTTCGGCAAGTGGCTATAGACCGAGATGTTTGGGCCGTCGCCCGCGTCGGTGTGGCCGAAGCGGCTGAGGAACGCGATGTCGGGGACCTCTTTCGACCAGAACCCGTAAATGATCGTCGGCTTGTAGCTGGCCAGACAGTCGCGCTGGGTCGTGTCGCGGTCTTTCACGTACTGCCCCGTCGAATCCAGGCACAGGACGAACATGCGCTGCTGGACCGCGTAGTCGATGCCCACGTTCTGCTTGAAGCTTCCGCGGGCGATGGCCAGCGCGTCGGACGTGCATTGGGGGCGCAGGTTCCGGAACGCCCACGCCTGCGCCTCTTCGTTGCTCGGCCAGCGCCCGCGCAGATCTTCCTGAACGCTGAATCCCCGCTTGGTCATCTCGGCCAAAGACTTGTCGTCAACTGCCATGGCGGCGCATCCGCGGATGCCGCCCAGCGTCAGCGCGACGTTCAGCGCCAGCTCGCAGTCGTTCTTTCCGAAGAGAATGAGTCCGTGGCAGCGCTCTTTCAGATCCGGCTGATCGAACGCCTGCCACGGGTCGTCGAGCATGACGCGCCGGTATCCGTAGTACGCCTCCAGCGCCGCGAGCCAGAAGTAGTCTTCGTCGTAGCGGATGATAAACAAGCGCGGCTGGTCGCGATTGACGATGCCCTGGAAACTGATTAGGGTTTCATACATGCTCTTGGGGAAGGAGTCAGCCTTGATCAGGTCGACGGCGTAGATCGGCTTGGCTTCCTGGCCCGCGTCCGTTTTCTCAGGGCCTTTCAGGAACGCCGCCGCTTCGGCGCCGTTGAATATGTGCGAAGACGAGGTCGATTCGTCTTCCTCTCCGCCACTTGCGGCCACGGCGGATTTCCCCCCAGCCTGTTTGGAACGCGCAGCTTTTCGGCCTGCGTCTCCCGCCCACGCCGACGCCAGCGCCACAAGAACCAACCACACGATCGCGATACGACCCGTAGATCCGATCCGCATTGCGCCTCTCTCCCACGGAAAATGTGGGGTATGGAGTCCCGCCTTCAAGCGGAATCCGCAATGGCCCGCCTTGACTCGATTCGCAGCATTCCGCCTAAAGGCGGGACTCCATACCCCCGTTTTCCGTCCGTGGAATCACTCCTTGTATTCGACCGCAACCACCCCGACGTCGATGTATTGGCCAAGCCGGCCGTTGTGGCAATGCGCCGCGAGCACGATCTTGGCGCCCGGTTGGAGCGCCGCCGCGGCCTTGGCCGACGCCGGCTCGACCAGTTCATACTTGGTAGTGAAGCCGCTGAGCCGCGCGGCCGGAACATCGTTAAGGTAAATCTCCGCGTCCTCATCATGGTGGACAAAAAGCTGCAAGGCCGTCGGCGCGTCGGCGGGGATCGAGACCGTTCGCCGCAGCCAGATGTCGCTCGTCCGCCATTGGGTTCCGATTCGGGCGCCGGGCGTTCCGGGCCTGCCGAAGCCCGATGTCCCCTCGCTCCATCCGCTGTCGTCGAATGCGGGCTTCATCCAATCCTCGGATGGTTTGTCCGTCGTATAGCGCCACGAAGCCGGCTCGGTGTCCGCGGCCGGAACCACCGGCGTGATCGTCGCCTCCACCTTCTTCGGCGGCGGGGCCCAAATGTGTTCGCGCGGGTTCGCCTTGTCGCGCGAGGACCACTTCTTCCACAACGCCGCCTCGCCGAGGAACGGCAGGAACACCCCGCCTACCACCGGCCGCGCGTCGAAACCGATCCGGCGGCCCGTGACCGTGCTGAACCAGTCCGTCATCGGAGTGCGGTCGGGGGTTTCGTTGTAAAAATCGTAAAGCGATCCGGCCAACGCTTCAAGGTTCCTGCGGGAGCCGCCGAGCGTGGCCGACCAGATCATCCAGTCCGACTTGGCCATGCCGTCGCGCGCGGGCTGCTGCGAATTCGCTCTCGAATCAAGCGGCAGCCCGTAACGGTTCATCTTCGTCCGGTAGAACGCCGCTTCGCGCTGCGCCACGTCGGCGGGAAACACGTTGAACCCCAGAATGCGGTCCCATACCAGGTTGTATTTCTGGCTCCACGTCCCGGGCTGCCGCGTTGCGCGCCAAGTGGCCCGCGAAATCATCGGTGCACAGTTGCTTGGCCGGGTCGAATCCTTCCGCGGCCAGGTAATCGGCCCATTTCAGCAGCATCGGCCAGTACGGCGCGGCGAAGTCGGCGTTGCCGTCGACGTGCGCCAGCGCGGCCAGCAGGATCAGGAGGTTGCCGCATTCCTCGACCGGCATGCGCCCGGCGTCGCCCCCGCCCATTCCATACACCTGTCCATTGGCGCGCGGGTATTGCCCAAGATCATGCGGCGCGTAGGGATACGGCCAGTTCGGCGAGGCGGCGTAGTCGAGCGGCGGAATCAGGACGGCCTTGGCCAACGTGGGCGACAAGAGCAGCAGCTGCGGCGCCATCGGGTAGATGACATCGACGGTCGAGATGCAGCCGTTGGAGTGGTTCTCCTTGGGGAACAGGAGCGGCGCGCCCCTGTCGTCCGCGGCCAAGCCGCAGGCGCCCAGGGCCTGACGATACGCCAGCGCGCAGAGGGCCGCGTACCTCGGTCCGCCGAGTTCTTCCGCGTCGGCGATGAGTTCGCGATCGAACTCCTCGCAGCGCCCGCGCAACGCGGCGAAGTCGTGGGCCGCCGCCTTCAGCGCCTCGGCCGGCTCCGCGCCGTCGCGCCGCCAGTAGGGGCGCAGGTTTGTATGGAAATACTGGATCGAGTAGATCTCATCATAGGCCAGCATCTGGAAGCGCGTGGCGGATTCCGAGACGGTTCCGAGATTCTCCGCCACGGCAATCGCGGGAGCGGCGTCGTTGGCCGCGCGGGGCGTGGGCCCATCGTCGCTCGAAGGCAAGCGGCCCCCGTCGACAAAGGCGCGCAGCAACGACTCCGCGGCGCCTGCCGCAGCGGCGGCCTTGGCGCCCGGCGAGGCCACGTACGCGTGCCCCCAGTCAATGCGGCGATCATCGCCGGAGCGGCCGAGGATCGGCTGGTCCTCGGAGCCCATCCGCAACGCGGCCATCCCCGGGATGGACACCTGGTCCCAGGCGACGCGCTGATCGGGCGTATTGACCGCCAACAAGCCGCCGGCCAGCAGGCAGATCGACACCTCGTGGCTCTGGCCGTCGGACGGACGGACTTCCCAGATCACGTATGTGACGGGCCGCGCCAGCGCCTCGAGATCATCCGGCAGAAGAGGGCTCAGGAAGGTGAGCGTCAGCCCAATCTCATCATTGGCGAACTCGTAGATCGAGCGCGTGGGCGTGAGGCGCAGGCTGGTTTGCGGCAGCGCCGAAACGTCCGCCGGCTGGTCGCCAATCACGCGAAAGGCGCGGCCGTCGATGCGAATCAACCCGGCGATCGGCTGCGGTTTGCCGGTCCAGTGGCGGGTCGGCTGATCGGTCAACCGGTCGGCCATGGACCAGAGGCTGAAATACGGAGAGTGGGTCGCCAGCGGGACGGCGGGCGGCCGAAACGCGTGGGCCGCCGCCGCGCCGGCGGCCTCGGCGATGGCAACGCATACTCCGTGAAAGATGAACATCCCCAGCGCGGGTGCGGTCAATCTCCTCACTTTGCCCTCTCTCCTTGTTCAACAAAGAGCGTAGGGAGTCCCGCCTTCAGGCGGAATGCAGCCCCTCACGACCAAGACCGCCTAAAGGCGGGACTCCATACACTCGCTGGCGGCCCTCGTGTTCACGGCCAAATCTCTTCGTTGTAAGCCAGCAACGTCAACGGCCCGCTTTCCGTCGTCTTCTTGGCCATGCCGGGGAACGAGCCGTCCTTATAGTAGTTCGTCCAGATCCCGCCGTCCTTGTCTTGAATCGCCCACAGGCGTCGTTCGATTTCATCGCGAATATCGGGTGGGATCTTCGCATGAAGCGCCCGCTCGGCGATCAAGGCGTAGGCGAGGTAGCGCGCGTAGTAGGCGTTGTGCTGTTCCATCTTGGTGGTGGTGAAGCCGGCGCCGTCCCACAGCTTCAACGCCCGTTGGAAATAGCCCTGCGCCTGCTTCTTGTCCCCGCGCAGGCAGGCGCCGAGCGCGCCGAACTTGAGCAGGCCGCGCGGGTCCTTGTCGGAGATCGCGCCGTATTGCCCCGGCTCGAACGTCTCCGTGCCGATCGTGGCGCCGTCGTGTTCGATCTTCTTGACCGCGACGCGATAGTATTTGCCCTCGGGCGCCGGCTGGGCGGGCAGCTTCCCCAGCGCGAGGTAGTGCTCCGTGCGCTCCTCCACGCCGCTGAACTCCCCGCGATACCAGCGCCAATACGAGTCCTCGATCTTTTTCGCCGCCTCGGGCGCATGGGGGCGCAAGGCGTGAAAGGCGAACAGGTTGCAGTTCTGCAGCCAGAACAGGCGCTTCAGGTCATCGCGTTCCGTTCCGCCAAACGTTTTGCCGCTGGGAAGATCGGGCACGAGATTGACATCGTCGCCAACAAAGCCGCCGGTCAGCCAGTCGACCAACCGCTTGATGTTGTCTTTGTATGGGGAAGTCTCACTGCCGATGGCGAACGTCCCCCGAGTGGCGGCCAGCGTCGCGCCGCAGGCTTGGATGAATGTTCGGCGGTTCATTTTCCCCTCCGGGGATATTCGTATGGAGTCCCGCCTTCAGGCGGAATGTCACGGACCGCGGCGAGGCTGACGATCACACATTCCGCCTAAAGGCGGGACTCCATACATAGCGACAGGCTCGACCTCTGGTTCTTTGCCGAAAGAAGACGGCCTATTCACTCACTCCGACTTGGCCCGTTTCCTCTCTCCCCTTGCGCCCTTCTCACCTTGTTCTCCCGCTGCCGCCTTTTTCTCTTTCCGGGTTTGATTCTTCTCCGCTTTCTTGGCGGGCTTGACCTCATTGGGCGCGCCGGGGGTTTCAATCTTGGGCGATGGCAAGTCCGCCAGGATCTTCTCGAAACGCTCGCGCGCGGCGACGACCTCGGGGTCTTCCGAATCGGTCACGTCTTTGTAGCCCGTGCCGTCGCGGCTGTCGTCGCAGTCGAAGAACCGGCCCGGACTGAGGAACGAGTTGTCCTCGAGGAGCCATCGCTTGTCGCGCAGGATGCGGCGGTCGGCGATGAAGCTGAAACACCAATCGC
>JAPLSS010000066.1 GCA_026398515.1 Candidatus Sumerlaeota bacterium
GTCGCGGTCCCAGTCGGCCTGGCCGTCAGGGGCTTTGTCGCTTTCGGCGTCTTGGTGGCCGCGGGCGTCGGCGTCGTGGTCGGAGTCGGTCTTTTGATCTTCTCGGCCTTGGGAGTCGGTGTGGCCGTTGGCGTCGCGGTCCCGGTCGGCCTGGCCGTCAGGGGCTTTGTCGCTTTCGGCGTCATGGTGGCTGCGGCCGTCGGCGTCGCGGCAACCCTGGGAGTAGCCTTCGCCGTTGGCGTCGCGGTCCCAGTCGGCCTGGCCGTCAGGGGCTTTGTCGCTTTCGGCGTCTTGGTGGCCGCGGGCGTCGTGGTCGCGGTCGGCTTGGCCGTCGGCGTCGCGGTTGCCGCCGGCGTGACCGTCGCCTGCGGGGCGGCCGTAGTCTTCGGCGTTGCTGTCTCGGCTCTCCCGCGGTCCTTGCGCCCCGGAGTGGCCGTGGGGGTTGCCTGCGGCGTGGGGGTCGGCTTGCTTGTCGCCGTCGCCTTGGGAGAAGCTGTTGGCTTCGGCGACGCGGTCGGAGTCGGCGTGGGCGTCACGGTTGCGACCCCCTTCGGAGCAGGGCCCAGCTGGATAATCTCGGGCTTGGCGGGAGGCCTGACCTCGGCCGGCGTCGCGGTTGGCGTGGCCTTTCCAGGCTTCCCTGGCCCTTTCTTCCCTGTTTGCGCCAACGGCGTGCGCGTTGCCGTCGGGGTTGGCGTCGGCTGGACGAACGAGATCAGAATCGGCTTGACGGCCAGGGGTTTGGCCGTCTGCACGGCTTTCACCTCGCCCTTGGCGCCCATCGCGCCTTTGGTCATCCGCGCCTCCGTTTCCCACCGCGACCGCTCATCTCTCAGTTGACGTAGTTCCTTGTCCTGCTGGGCAATCCGGGTCCGGCTTGCCGAATCCACCTTCACGATCTGGATGTTCGTGGTGTTCTTATTGATTATCGTGGTCTTGTTGTTGACGATCGTATTGTTGATGGTCTGATTGTTGATGATCTGGGTCAGAGACTGGGCCATGACAATGTTCGGGCGCCTCGAGTCCGGAACGCCCCGTAAGGCCTCCACCTCGGCCGCGTACGTCCGGGGCGGACGGGCCTCCTGATGATCCCGGCGATATTCGTAATCCTTTCGTTCCGAATCCCTCCAATGCGATTCCTCGCTCCTGTGCGTCCACCCCTCATAGGAGTAGATTGGATCATACCACCCGTGCTGCGGCCGGTTGCATTCGTACCACGGATAGATCCCCCGCCGATCGTAGTCCGAATCCGACTGATAGTAGTCGCCGAAGTAGTAGTGGCTGTGCCGCGGACGGGAAAACAGGTTGCCGATGAGCGCCTCGATTTGGATGACAATGGTTGGCGAATAGGCATAGTCCGGCTCGGTGTAAATTGGCCGGCGGTAGTGAACCGGCGCGAACACCATCCCCCGCCGCGCCGGGACACGGTCCCAATACCCCTCCACGAGAACATACCCGCCGGGAGTCCATACCCAGTGGGATGGAACCCAAACCCACTCCGGAACCGGACGGATCCAGCGCCCCGTCTCCCAGTTCCACGTCTCGTGGCCCGAACGCCAGCACCCGGGGACCCAAATGGAGTCGGGAGTCGGCGGGGGACCCGCGGGCCCGGTCTCAAGGCTCTCCGGGGGAGCCGAATAATACTGGATGTCCTCGGCGGCGATCGACTGCCAGAAGCCCGGAGTCCACTGATAGCCCTCGTCGGTCTGGGCCCAGTAGCCCGCAATCCAAACCGCGTTCGGAGGCGGAATCCGCCACATGCCGCTTACCCAGACATAGGCTTCCTCATCGTCGTCCCAGCTCCAGTAGCCGGGAATCCAGAGGCAATTCGGGTCGTCCGGCCGGTCGGACGGGGGGAGCTCGTTAATGAGCGGCGGAGGGGCGACGGCCACGACCGTGCCCGGTTCGGGGTTGTAATTGATAGGCCCCCCAAACGCCTCATGCACCGCCCCTCGCGTCAACACCTCGATCCCCGAGGGAAACGACTCCGGCGCGTATTGGGCGGCCACCGCGCTCCTCTGGGCGAACCCGGCGGCCCATGCCACCGAAGCCCAAACCGCCAATGCCTCCAGCTTCTGTTTCGTTTTCATGTGCCAATCTCCTTCAAATCCGTTTGATGTTGTTCAAGCGCCTCCGGGCCGGCGCGGTTGATGACCCCTTGGGCCCGGGCCGTATCTTCGGGCGAGCCGTGGGCGATCAGGACGAACTTGCCGCTCTTGAGGGCCGACTCGTACCGCAGAATGCTGTCCTTTCAAGGAGTCCCTCCGCGCGCTCTCAGACGCACATCATCTCTTCGGCTATCTTGCGATACGCTCATTCAAATTGGTCCGAGCTCGTATACAGAGGAGGGCTGCCCGAAGAGGTGAAAAGGCCGTCTTTCTTCATCCTGGCCAGAAGCCGCATGACATCGACTTCGTGTTTCCTGAGTTCGTCTGAGAGGGAATAAAGGAGGGAATGCAGGTGAAAGCTCGCGCCCTCGGCCGCCCCGTCAAGCCGCTCTCCGGCCTTCTTGTGAACAGCCTGAAGTATCTCCTTATAGGCCGACATTTCGTCAAACATGGCAGACTCCTATCCCAAAGATCCCCGACCCCTGGCTTCCCGCCGGCGCGTGGATTACTCGGCTGGCAGGATGTGAATCTCCTCGCGTCGGTTCTCAGGAACGCTTCCTGGCTTCGGACTCGATGATGTTAGCGGCGGTCGCCGCCTTCATCGTGTTCCCCTTCGTGCTTGCCCTCAGGGCGCTCGCCTCCACGGCCCTCAACACGATCCCGGTCCCCGTGGCGCTCTCCTTCGAAAATAGTACGGTGATCTCCGTCCTGGTGACCCCAATCGCCGCGGCTACTACGGCCATGCTCAGGGAATTCGCATGCCGTTAAGCCCACCCCGACACTCAGGAGAGCGAACAGCGCGAAAACGACCTTCTTCAGCCAGTTGATTTTGTGACTTCGTATGCTCACGATCGAAACCTCCCAACAAGTTTGGTGAAGCAGCGTCTGTGAAGAGCGCTATTATCGATTTCTGTCCCGTTCCACCGCGTACCCAGCGCCAGCGCCCACGGCCGCGCCTCCGAGCCCGCCGATTACGGCGCCTTTGGCCGCGTCGCCGCTGATCGCTTCTCCCACCACCGCTCCCCCGACGGCGCCCACGCCTGTTCCAATCAGCGCCCCTTGCGCGGTTTCATGCTCTTTCACGTAATGCGTGGATCTCTCGCAAGCTATGCCGCCGAAAAGGCCGACGGCAAGAATCGCTGCCCACATGCGCGTCTTCATGTATGTGCCCTCCTTAATCTGATACCGAGCATCAATGCAAAGGGCGTGCCATGACAAAGCGCCATGCTAAAGGCCTGGTTTTGAATGGGTTACAGATGATTGGAGGCAAGAAAGAGATGTTGCAACATGGCGCCGCGAGGGTGTTGCAACATCTCCCTCAGATAGACAACTGACAGTACAGCGGAAGGTGGTCGGAGAGCGAGCGCCAGCGCTCCTCTTTAAGAAGTTTCGCCCCTACAACGGTCATGCCACGGAAATAAATGCGATCCAGCGCGAAAATCGGCCTCCATGCCGGAAAGGTCCGCGCGTGCCGGCCATCAACAACGCGAAACACCTCATGAACTTGAATCTCCCGTTCCAGAATCGCCGTGGCGCGCCCTGTCTGATCGTTAAAGTCGCCACCGATGACAAGGGGGTGCCCGGGAGGAACCGTGGACCTAATCTGCGCGCACAGGGTTCGAATCTGGCTCCTGCGGCCCGATCCGAATATATTGAGATGAAGGCAATAGACGTGAAGGGGGCTCGGGGAGTGCGGCAAGGGGATGATTCCATGCAGAATGCCGCGTTTCTCAAAGCGATTCGATGAAACATCGGTGTTGTCCCAATCCGAAAAGGGGAACTTGGTGAGAATCGCATTGCCGTGGTGGCCGGAGGCATAGACCGCGTTCCGCCCATAGGCAAAATGGGGCCACACCCCATCGGCCAGGAATTCAAACTGCGAGTTCGCGGGCCAGTTGGGAATGCGCTTCGCATGCCTCTTGTGCTCCCCAAGGACCTCTTGAAGGAAAACAATGTCGGGGCGGATTTGACGAATCGCGTCCCGGATCTGGATGAGCACAAAGGAGGCGTTTCCCTGACTAAAGCCCTTGTGAATGTTATAGGACAGAATTGTGAGCTTGGGGTGACTCATGGCTGATCGTCTAGTACTGTGACTACTGGCTTCTGATGGGTCTTTTCATTAACCCCTCGTTTCAACGAGGGGGCCCGACATGCGGGTGTTCGCTGAAACCGTTTCAACGGTTTCCCTTGGGCTCCAGGATCTGTCGGCCGAGAAGCAAGATTTCTCGGCCCCTCCTTTCGTCAGGTCTGAGGAAACCGCTAAAACGGTTCCTGGGAGCTTATGCATCATCCAACCCCTCGTTGAAACGAGGGGATAATGAAAAGACCCCTCAGAGTAGATTGGTCGAAGCACTTGTGACCTTATGCCGGACGCCCGCCAGACTTCACAGCAAAGGCGAGACCAGCAGACTAAGATCCTCGGCCCAATTCTGAAAACAGCCTGGCTCCGTTACTGAAATCTCCTCGGAGCGCTTGATTAGATCGTCCATCCAATCGGCAATAGCTGTCACTTCGCCTCGTGAGAGGAGGAACATCGCCACTTCGTAATTCAGGTACAAACTTCGCATGTCAAGATTCAGCGAGCCGGCCATCGCGATTTCGTCGTCGAAAACGACGTGTTTCCCGTGAATCATACATCCCCTGTGCAGGAATACCTTTGCCCCGGCGGCTTTCAGGTCCCGCAGGAAACGGCCGCGCGCCACGTCGGCAAGGAGATGGTTCGACCGTTCTGGAAGAACGATTCTAACGTCGCATCCGAGACGCGCCTGAAGAAGCAAGGCCTGGAGGAGAGTTTCGTCCGGAACGAAATAGGGCGAAACGATCCAGATGCGCCGTCGGGCCTCAAACGTGGCTGCCAACAATGCTTCATATACCGCATCTCGGATCGTGTCCGGCCCGCTAGCCGCAATCTGAACCGTTGCCATGCAGCCACTCTCGTCACAAGCGCTTTCCTCCAGACGCCGCCGAGCTTCCAGCGTTTCTCCTGTCGCGAACATCCAATCTTTTGCGAATATGGCCTCGAGGTCGTTCACCGCCGCGCCCGTGATGATCGATGCGGTATCCAGCCAACGTTTGGGATTTGGCGTGGGCCCCATATATTCCGCGGCGATGTTCATGCCGCCCAGGAGGGCCGCGCGTCCGTCGATGATAACCATCTTGCGATGATTTCGCAGATTGGCGGACCACTTTCTGCGCAAAGGAAGCACGGGCAGAAAGATTCCCACTCGTCCGTTCGCTTCGCGGAGCCGGTTGACGAACCTTCCCCGGCTGCGCAGGCTGCCAAGAGCGTCCAAAAGCAAACGCACCTCAACGCCCTCGGCGGCTTTGCGGCAAAGGAGGTCAACGATGGACCGCGCCACCGAGTCGCACCCAAGAATGAAGGTCGCCATGTGAATGGATTCCTTCGCCTTCTCAATCAATGAAACAAGCGCTGCGTAGGTCTCATCGCCGCTGGGCACGAAATCAACACAGTTGTGGCGCCGCGCGCGGGGCGTTCCCGAGGCCACAAGAACTCTCTCCATTCGACTGATCAGGGGGCCTTCCGGTTGAGGCTCCTCGCCCTCCCCGGCATAAAGGCGGGGCTTCTTCCCTGCCAACCACATCAGTTTGCGTCCGCCAAACAGCAGATACGCCGGCACTCCGACATACGGAATCAGGACGATGGCGAGCAGCCATGCGATCGACACGGAGGGCCGATAGTGCTGCCGCAAAATCCGGGCAATCAGGAGGAACCCCAGACAGAGTCCGAGCACGGTCTCGAAATGCTGAAAGAGGAATAGGCGCATCGAAAGACTCGTCTAGTATCTTGGGACTGTCGGCAAGAACGAAATCGTCCTGCTCTCCAACCGGCTCCTAGGAGGGGTTCGAACTGGAGACTTCGTCTTTCGGCGGCTCGATCCCGTATTGAGCCAGTTTGCGCCACAAGGTCGCCCGGTGCATATTCAGGAGAACGGCAGCTTTGCTGCGATTCCAGCTGGTTTGCTCCAACGCCTGAAGAATACGGGGTTTCTCTTCGGCCTCTTCAGCGGCGGTCGGAAAGTTCTTCTTTCGGCCCTGCCTCGGGCCCTGCTTGGAGGCATTATCCTGAGCGGCAGCGGTCGGCCGTCTGGAGCGGGGCGGTGCAGGGGCGAATTGCTTTGGCAGATCCGCCCTGGTGATCACGGGCCCTTCCGCGACAACAAAGGCGTGCTCCAAGGCGTGTCGCAGTTCACGGACATTGCCCGGCCAGGAATACCCCGCCAGAGCTCGCATGGCCTCATGGGTCACCAATCGGATCGACTTATTGAACCGCGCGTTCAGCTCCCTCCGGAAAAACTCGACCAAGAGGGGAAGGTCGCCAGGGCGGGCCGACAAGGGCGGCAGATCGATCTTCACCACATTGATCCGGTAGAACAGCTCCTCGCGGAACTTCCCGTCCGCCACCAGTTCCTCCAAGTTCCTGTTGGTCGCGCACAGGATTCGAACGTCGACTTTGGCCGGGCGATCCTGCCCGACGGGATCGATCTGCCCTGTATCCAGCGTCCGCAGAAGCTTGGTCTGAAAGGCCGGACCGGTGTCGCCAATCTCATCCAGGAGCAAGGTGCCCCCATCGGCCTCGCGAAACCGTCCCTTCCGGTTTGCCACCGCCCCGGTAAACGCCCCTCGCACGTGCCCGAACAACTCGCTTTCCAGAATCTCCCTGGAAAGCGCGGTGCAGTTCACGGCGATGAACGGCTTTGCGGATCGGCCGGATTCGGCGTGAATCGCCCGGGCCACGACCTCTTTGCCTGAGCCGGTCGGCCCGGCGATCAGGACCGACGTGGGCAACGGCGCCACCCTGCGGATCAACTCACAAATCCTGAGAATCGCGGGATCCAGCCCGACCAGCCCATGAAAAGCCGCTGGGGATTTCTCGCGGGCCTCCGGCCGTGGCGCGGAAATGTCCCGAATGGAAAGGACCCACGCTCCTTGCCGCTTGCCCGCGCCCGCGGAGGGACTCGCGACCGGCGCCAGATTGAGCAGAAGCATCCGGGGATGACGTTCCGCGGGCCGTAATTCAATGTGGTAATTCTTGGCGGACCGTCCTCGTTCGATATGATCTTCCACGAGTTCCGCAATCTCGCTGGAAAGGTGGCGCAGGACCTCCTCAATCGTCTCGCCCACCAGCGGCGCCGAAGCCGGAGCGTCGATGAACTCGCGGGCCTGTTCGTTGATCTCCTTCACCCGACGGTCTCTCCCAATGACCGCCAAGACGGCATCCGGCATGATCTCGTGGATCTGCTCCAGGTGCGCCACCCGGATGCGCAGCTCTTCGCCGATTCGGCGGTTCTCGCGGACAAGGGCCACCTGGCGGACGGCGTTCGCCACCAGGCGCGGGAGGGCGTCGCGGAACGATTCCCGCGGCTCCTTCAGAACGTAGTCCATGACGTGCAGACGGATCGCCTGCGCCGCCGCCATTTCGCTGCCCGAGCCGGTCAGCAGGATCACCCCGGCGTCGTCCAACAAGGGCTGGGCCTGCCGGATGAATTCGATCCCGTCCATGCCCGGCAGTTTCAGATCCACGACCACCAGATCGAAAGGGCCCTCGCGCAGGCGATCAAGCGCCGATTCGCCTTTGACGCATTCGACGATCTCGTACTGCGCGTCCGGACGGTTCAAGGTTCTGCAAAAAAAGCGCCGGTCCGGCTCGTTGTCGTCAACGAGCAGGAGCCGAGAGGGGGGAGTCAGGACTGGGGTCATCGGCGAGTTCATTCCCTGTCAGATCGGGCAGGTCGGCCAACTGCCAGAATTGATAAATCTTCTGTAACGCCTCAAGCAGTTCGGAACCGCCGGGCGGTTTGACGATATACGCATTCGCCCCCAGATCGTAGCACCGAGCCACAACCGCTTCGCTCGTGAGGGCCGAAAACACCACTATAGGCAGGCGCTTCAGAGCAGGCAAGGATTTGATTTGTCTGAGGACCTCGAAACCATCCGTCCCCGGCATTTGCAGGTCTAGGATCAAAAGCGACGGCCGGGGGCTTGTTTTAGGATCCAAATAGTCATTCCTGCGGATAAGGTAGTCCAGGCACTCTTTCCCGCCGCGAAGCAAGCTCAGGGACCATTCAAAATCCAGCATCCTCCAAGCCCGCTGAAGAATCTGGAGATCGTTCTCGCAGTCGTCGACAACAAGCAGGACATGCCCGCCCGCCTTGTTTCGGTTCATGATTGGCTTTGCGCTCCTGAACGCTTCCGATGCGCGACCGGTTGAACAGATACGACGCGTCCGCCGAGCCCGCTTCTCTCGATGCGCTCTTTCAGCTCGCCCTTGGCCTCGCCAGGGCCGAATACCAGGACCTCATCCGCATCGCGAATGCACGCAATCACCGCATCGTAGTAAACGTTGAGATGTCCCGTAATCTCTCTCTGGCGGCTGTCATCCGCCGAAAGTCGCTGTGGTTCCCAGTGCATCGCGGAAGGCGTATCGCCAGAGCGCCCGGGGCGTTTTTCCACATGGGAAATCATCAGCTTCAGTTCTTCCGCTTGGTTCGTGACAATCACGATCACGGCCTTCTTATGGTCGATCCACACCCCCAGTGTCTTTTTCACGGACTTCTCCTTTGCCCACTGACGCTCAGGCGATAGAGCATTTCGCGTGCCCACGTTGTCGCTCCATCTAGATCATTGAATATAGTCGCGTTAGGTCGTTCCCGAAGAGAGGGAAAGGCGGCCTGCGACGTGCAACAGTCGCACATGCCTCCGCCGGCAAAGGACAAGAGGCCGGAGGAGGCTTCGGGGCTTGTTTGAGATCCATCAGGGATCGGGAGACCGTTCTTCCCAGGTCTGTGGGAGGCAAACATGAAAGGAACTGCCCTTGCCGAGCTCGCTCTCCAATTCGATGGAGCCTCCCAACACCTCCAGGGCTTTCTTCACGGAGGCCAGGCCAATGCCCGAGCCCGGGTATTCCTTGTCCGTGTGAAGGCGCTGGAACATGAGGAAAACCTTCTCGTGATGTTGGGGCTCGATACCGATTCCGTTGTCTTGGAACGTGATCCTCCAGCAGTCCTTGGGCGCCGTGGCGGGCTGGCAGAAAATCTTCACTTGGCGGGGCGTCGATTTGTTGTAGGTCAGCCCATTTGCAATCAGATTCTCAAACACGTGGCAGGTCAGAACGCGAGGCGCCTGAATCGTCGGCAGCGGGTTCTCAATCCGCACTTCGGCATCCGGCTGTGCCGCCAGGGCGCGCGCCACGTCGTCGGCGAGCTCGTTCAGATCGATGCTCTCCGCGTGATGACGGCTGCGGTCGATCCGGGCGTATTCCAGCAGTTCCTGCAGCATGGAATCCATCTCGGCGGCGGAGCGGCACAGCCGGTTCAAGTCCTCCGCCGACTCCCCTTGGATGGCATCGGCTAAGCCGATCTTGAGGAAATCGGCATAATTGCGAATGGCGCGGAGCGGGGCTCGAAGATCGTGCGAAAGCGCGTAGATCAGACACTCCAGATCCTGGTTGATCCGGTCCAGTTTGGCAGTCCGCTCTTGGACCTTTCCCTCCAACTCCCGATGCCACTTCCTGGCCTCGAACTCCCGGCGTTTGAGTTCCGTTACGTCGTGTCCCGCCAACACGAGGAAGCTGGCCGCATCCTCTTCATCGCGCAAGAGAGAGACCGTCCAGACGATCCATGCGTCCTCCTGATCCCCCGCTATTCGTCTCGTTTCCAGTTTCGCGCCGCGGCGGCTGGGGTTCATCTGTTCCCGGATAAAGGATTCTATACTCGTCTCACGGTGCGATTCCAAGCCCAAGTCCCAAAAACGCTTGCGCCGAAGCGCATTGGCGGGTCCGGCAAAGGTCTTCTCGAACGCCTTGTTGTATCGAACGAGCCGGCCTTCGGAATCGAGCACGGCGACGAGAGAGGCCGTGGTCTCCAGAACGACCCCGGATAAATCCCGCTCCTGCTGGAGGGTCTGCTGGAATCTATCGCAAAGCGCTTCGAGTTCCCTGTGTTCGGCGGTGCGTTTCCTCACGATCCTTTCGTACTGTCTCTTTGTCAAATCCAGGTTCTTTCCCAGCAATGCCAGACTCCTCACGGCGTCCTTGCCCGGACTGCCCGAATCGTGGGGCCTCGCCTTCTTTTGTCCGGTGTTTTCGCCCGGCATTTCGCTGACGAGCCGAAGACATTGCCGGGCATGCTCTTGGACTTCCTCGACGGTTTTTCGGTCCTGGTCGTGAAGCGCCTCCAATCGGGCGATTCGAGTCCGAAGCGCCTTCAGGTCTCTTAGCTGCTGAGACTTGGTTTTCGGCGTCGGGATGGGCATTTGGATCAGTCCTATGGATGTGTGGCAAGCCCCGGGATTCCCTATGGAGTCTCTCATGAGCGTCTTTAAGATAGCAGAGGCAGACTCAGCGTTTCAAATGAAAAGTGGCCCTTCGCCGCCCCACGACTGTCGCGTTTCCTCTTACGTTGCGCGCGCGCTGCAACAGTCGCTCTGGAGGTTCAACAGATTCTCGCAAGTCTGAGTTTACATGGCTTA
>JAPLSS010000757.1 GCA_026398515.1 Candidatus Sumerlaeota bacterium
TTCCGGCACGCTAAAGCGGGGCCTTATTCAACGGGCTGCTAGCTTCGGACGCCGGGCGCGAACCAGTTTTCCCCAGCGGGCCAGCCCCCTTCAGCAGCGACGGATGTTGGACCAATAGAGCGAGAACTCCTGATGCAACGGCGCGGACAGGCCCAGCAACTTTACGGTGGCCGTGCGCGCATGGGCGGGACCGCCGGCAGGGCGAGCAGTCGCCGGCGCAGGCGCCACAATCGCATGCGCCGCGAGGTCGGCCGCTGGCGCGCCGCGCCGTCCTGGCGTTGCGTGCGCCCGCGCTGGGGCGAGCGGCCGCCCAACGCATCCACCGCCCGGGCCAGCGTGTGCGCCAACACGGCCAGCGCATAGAACCCTCGGTTGCGCTTCAGCTCGCGACACGGCGGATGATGCAGGTCCAGATCCACCAGCAAGTCCTTATACAAGTCCTTGCGCGCAGCCTTGTGGTCGTACAGGCGCCAGAGGGCCTGCGCATAGCCGCCCGTCCGCTGGCTCAGGGATCAGGGAGTTTGCTGGCAGTCGGATTCTCATTCGGGATATTGCCCTGGCGGGGCTGGATGCCCGAACGGGTGTACCGCAAAATGGGCATTCCCGGTCCACGAAATAGCGCCAGTGCCTATATAGTGCCTATCAGAAGATTGCATTCTTGGCTTTGAAATGACGTTCGATGACATGGAATGATGATGTAGGACTCTGGATTTGATATTGATACATCGTAGCCTATTGAAACAGCCCGACTTCCACGAACGGCCGATTTGAATCCCGCCTTCAGGCGGAATGTCTGGCTGTTGTTATCGTCCAAATTTGGGTCATTCCGCCTGAAGGCGGGACTCCATACCCCCATTTTCGTTCGTTTCCGGGTGGCCCGGAGCGCCATGAGTCGCTGTCCCCATTTTCCCCGTGGCAAACTCACGCGAGAAGAAGTACAACGGCCCACGAAACACGTGGAACCATGCGAAAATGGACCGGCTGCGGCGGTTTGCCGCCGTAGTCCAAAGTCACGTTCTCCCTACTGCAACGCCTATGGGAGATGGCCTCTTTCCGCCATTCCTGCCGCGATCGACAAGGAGACCGGAATGAAACGCATACGCCAGAAGCCAGTTCGTTTCCGCCTGTATTTGGCGTTTCTCTTCGCCGCGCTGGCGTGCGCCGGCTTGGCATGGGGCGGCGAAGGCGCCGGAACGAGCGGTCCGGGCGACGCCGCGGTCCGCGGGCCTCTGGTCTTGCGGAACGACGCTCTGCGGGTGGAGATCGATTTGGCCTCGGGCAACATCGCGTCCCTGGAGAATCTGGCCACGGGACAAACTCTGCTTCGCGCCTCGCCCGGCGACTTGCGCCAGGCGCCATGGGCCGCGGAGTTCCTGTCCGGGGCCAAAGAAAGCGATCGCGGCGCCGCGATCCTTTCGTTTCGCCACGAGTCGGAGAGCGCGTCGTCGGCGCGGCTTCTGTGGAAGGCGGAAGGCGGGCTGGAGGTGGAAGGCCGCGTCGAATTGGCGCCGGGGAATGGAGGTCTGGAGCTGCGCCTCGCCGCGCGAACAGGCCCGGAGCAGACCCTCGCGTCGGTGGAGTATCCGATCCTGCGCGGCCTGCAGGCCTTCACCCGCCCGGAGGACAGCTATCTGGCCATCCCGTATAAGGAGGGGCATCTGTTCCGCGATCCCCTGGGGGTCCTGGATGCGGAAGGTCCGGCGCGCCCCAATCTCTTCGCCTTCAACTACCCGCGCGGCCACAGCCTGACGATGCAATTCGCCGCGCTGTACGAGCAGGGGAAGGGAGGCGCCGGTTTCGCGACGCACGATCCGCACGGAACGGTCAAATCGTTCGCCCTGTCCGTTCAGAACGGATCGCGCGTTTTCTCCGTCCGGCAGTGGAACTGGGATTGCCGGCCCGGCGCGGAGTACAACCCCGACTACCCCTTCGTCGTCGAACCCCTGCGGGAAGGGTCGTGGCAGGAAGCCGCGCGCCTCTACAAGCGCTGGGCCGCGGGGCAGCGCTGGGCGCAACGGCCTCTCTCGCAACGCCGCGAGAGGCTCGATTGGCTGTTCGGCCAGACGGGTTTCAGCGTCTTCGGCATCAGCGCGTCCGAAGACCAACGGCCCTGGTATGACGCGTTTCACGAGATCGCGCGCCCGGGCGGCGCGGAAGTCCTGTTCATCGCCGCTGCCGGCGCCTGGAACGTCTCCCCCGCGCAGGCGTTGGCCGGCGAGCCGTTCCCCGCCAACCCCGTCGCGTTGAAGAACATCGAGACCGTCCACCGCAACGGCGACGCGATCCTGCCCTTCTCCTTCGACCTGCGGATGAACCCGCGGATGCCGGGATGGAGCGACGCGGCGTCCGGCGTTCCGGGTTCTCCGTGGGCGCCGCGGGCGATTCAATCGGTGGACCTCCCCGGTCAGGAATCCGAGGCCCTCGACGCCGAAGTCGGCGGCAAAGGGGTCGTCAACATGTGCCCGACCCAGGCGCCGTTCCTCGAATATCACACGGCGCGCGACGCGCTGTTGGCCCAGACGTATCAGTTCGACGGCTCCTACTACGACATCTCCGTCAACCTCGCTCCGACCGCTTGTTTCGCCGCGGGCCACGGCCATCCGCTCGGCTGGGGGCGCTGGATCTTCGACGCCTATCATGGCTTGGCGGACCACAGCCGCCAGGCCGAGGAAGCGAAACGAGGGCGTCCCGTGGCCATGGGAACCGAGCAGATGACGGAACTAATGATGGACGCCTATGATTTTTACCACATGGGCGGATCGGGATTGGGCCCGGTGCGCCGGCCCGGATCGCGCTTCGACCGGTTGATCCTGTCGGGGCAATGCCGCCAGATCCCGCTGTTTGATTTTGTCTATCACGAATTCGGCCCCGTGCGCACGGGCGGCAAAACGCAGATCTCCACCGACGTCGGCGATGCCTGGTATTACATCGCCGGACAGGAATATCTCTGGGGCGCCCTGCTGGAGCTCATCTACTGCAACACGCCGCTGGAGTTGTTTCCGGGCACGCAAGCACCGACGCTGAAGACGGGGTTTCAACTCGCCTCGCGCCAGTGGGAGCCGAACCCCCGGACGGCCGATCCGGCGAAGATCGCCTTCCTGAAGGAATGCGCCGCCTTGCGCGCCGGCCCGGGGAAAGAGTTCCTGGCGTACGGAACGATGCTCGCCCCGCCCCAGCCGCGCCAGAGCATTGGCTTGATCCGTCTGCCGTATTGGCACTACTCGGACATCCAAGGGCCGAAATTCTCCCGAAAGGTCGACTTCCCCTGTCCCGAACTCCTCTGCGAGGCGTGGCGCGCGGCGGATGGGCGCTCCGCGCTTTTCCTTCTCAACCTGCGGGAAACGCCGTTGACGGCCGAGTTCGACTCGGCGGCGCTGGCGCGATGCGCCGGCGCGCCCGTCGTTTCCCTGGAGCCGCGCTTTCCTTCCGATTTCGACGCGAAAGCGCTCAGCGAGACTCCAGGCCTCTGCCGTATTCAGCTGCCGCCGCGCAGGACCGTGATGCTGGAGGCAGCAGGCGGCGCCAGCGCCGCCGAGGTCAAGACACCCTGAGGGGAGCGGCGCCGGGCGGTTGCGCGCCGTGCGCCGCGGATTGACAACCGGCCGCCAGTCTTGTTGGATGGCCGACATCTTCAACTAGCGAAAGGAACCCGAGATGAACGAGGAGTCTATTCAGGAGGAGGCCGCGGGCGTTTCGCGCCGCGCGTTTCTGTCCCAATCCGCCGGCATGTCGGCCGCAGCGGCGGCGGTGATGGCCACCGGCAACTTCGCCTATGCCGCCGGCAGCGACCGCATCAAAGTCGGCTTGATCGGCTGCGGAGGACGCGGCACGCAGGCCTCGGGCAACTGCCTGGAGGCCGCGCCCAACGTCGAGATCTACGCCATGGGCGACCTGTTCCAGGACCGGCTGGACGGTTCCTTCAAGTCGCTGAAGGGCGGCGCGGCCGGGAAGAAGAACAAGGCCAAGGCCGCCGCCAAAGGCGAGAAGGGCGCGAAGAGTGAGAAGGGCGCCAAGGGTGGGAAAGCTGAGAAGGGAAAGGCCACGCCGGCGCCGACGCCTGAGCCCGAGACCGAAGATCCCGAGGCGGCCAACGCCGCCCAGCGGGCCGAGCGCGTGACCGTCGCGCCCGACCGCATGTTCGTCGGCTGGGACGCCTACCAGAAGGTCATCGCCTCCGGGGTCGACATGGTCATCCTGGCCACCCCGCCGCATTTCCGCCCGATCCACCTGCGCGCGGCAGTCGAAGCCGGCAAGCACGTGTTCATGGAAAAGCCGGTGGCGGTCGATCCCCTCGGCATCCACTCGGTCCTCGAATCCGGCGAGATGGCGAAGACGAAAGGGCTGGCCATCGTCGCCGGCACGCAGCGGCGCCACCAGGCCGGCTACATCGAGACGATCAAGCGCATCCAGGACGGCACGATCGGCGATCTCGTGGCCGGCCAGTTCTACTGGAACCAGGGCTTCCTGTGGAAGAAGGAGCGCCAGCCGGAGTGGACCGACATGGAGTATCAGCTGCGCAACTGGCTGTATTACACGTGGCTGTCGGGCGACCACATCTGCGAGCAGCACGTCCACAATCTGGACGTGATGAACTGGGTCTTTGGCGGGCCGCCGGTGAAGTGCATGGGCATGGGCGGGCGCAAGGTGCGGATCGAGCCGATCTATGGCGACGCTTTCGACCACTTCGCCGTGGAGTATGAGTATCCGAACGGCGTGCGGCTCCTCAGCATGTGCCGGCAGATCGACGGGTGCGCCCACCGCGTCGCCGAACGCGTGGCCGGCACGAAGGGCTCGTCGAATTGCAGCGGCCAGATCGACGGCGAGACCCCCTTCAAGTTCCAGGGCAAGTCGATCAACCCCTACGTCCAGGAGCACATCGACCTGGTCCGCGGCATCATGGACGGCAAGCCGCTCAACGAAGCCAAACAGGTCGCCGAAAGCACGATGACGGCGATCATGGGCCGCATGTCGGCGTACACGGGCAACGAGGTCTCGTGGAAGTGGGTCATGGAGGCCTCGAAGCTCGACCTGACGCCGCCGAAATACGCCTTCGGCCCCGCGCCCGCCGTCGAGGTGGCCGTGCCGGGGAAGACGAAGCTGATCTGACTCGGAAATGGGTGACTGTCCCGAATGGCGCTAGCTTAAGGGCCTAACGGCCCGGAATGCTGGATTTGGCGGCGTCTCAGCGGTATTCCCCGAAGGGGATTCATATGAGTAGCCGTGGGCGCCAGCCCACGGAACACCGGTCCCAACGCTCCGACCCTGACGGGGTCGAACTTGCCGCGTCCCGCCCCCGTTCGACCCTTCCAGGGTCGGTTCCGTTTTTGTCCGCCGTTCCGTGGGCTGGCGCCCACGGCTATTCATATTCTTCCCCTTCGGGGAAACGGCGCCTCTCCACCTCGATGTTGTTTCTCCCATGCTTGGCCCCTAAGTTAGCGCCATTCATGCCTGTCCCGATTTCCCCTCACGCCTTGGCCAGCCGTTGCAGGTCTTCCGGCTTGCCCATCACCACCAGCACGTCGCCCTCGCCAAAGGTTTGAGTGGCGGGAGGCATGAACCGCGCTTCGCCCGTGGCGGCGTTCTTGATGGCGATGACCAGCGCCTGATACTCGGAGCGGATTTGGGCGGCCACCATGGTCTGGCCGATGAACGAGCGGGGCACGGGAATCTCGTGCACCTCGTAGTCCTCGCCCAGCGGGAAGAAGTCCAGCAGGTTGGGGCGGACGATCTGGAACGCCATGCGCTCCGCCGTTTCGCGTTCCGGGAAGAAGATCCTCGTAATCCCCAGGGCGCGCAGAATCTGTTGATGGTCTTCGTTGGCCGCCTTGGCGTAAATCGACGCGACCCCGATCTGCTTTAGATGCAGCGCGCACAAGATGCTGGCGGCCAGGTCGTCGCCGAGACTGATCACGGCGGCGTCCACATCGGGCGGAATGGCCGATTGCAGGGCCTCGAAGTTGCGCGCGTCGGCGATCAGCGCCTGGTGCACGTCGTCGCGAATGGCCGCGACGTTGGCCTCGCTGTTGTCGATGGCCAGCACTTCGCACCCCATGTGCGCGAGCATGCGGGCGAAATGGCTGCCGAAGTTGCCCAGTCCGATGACACAGATCTGCTTCATGGAACCCGCCTTGTAATGACCGACTGCTCCCAGGATTCGACCAAACTCGCCGTTGCCGCTTTCACCCAATCATAATCCGCTCTTCCGCGTATCGCACGCCGGGATCTTTGGGCTGCAGCGCCCAGATGGCTAGGGTCAACGGCCCAACCCGCCCCACGTACATCGTCAGAATGATCCACATTTTGCCGAGCGGCGTCAGCAATGGGGTCGTGCCGGTCGACAGCCCCACCGTGCCGAACGCCGAGACCTGCTCGAACAGCAAATCCTGAAGATTGGAGTATGGCTTGCCCGCCTGCGTGATCGAAAGCAGGATCACGCCGGCGACGGTCCAGGTCGCCGCCAGCAGCGCCACCAACAACGCCCGGCGCGCCAGGTCGGCCGATACGACGCGTCCGAGCAGATCCACCCCGCTGCGCCCGCGGATGCTGGAACGCAGGAAGCCCCAGCCGAGAGCCAGGCTCGTCGTCTTCACGCCCCCGGCGCACGAGCCCGGCGAGCCGCCGACGAACATCAGGAAGGTCATCACGATGAGCGAAGCCAGGGGACACGCCGCGATGTTCACGCTGTTGAATCCGGCCGTGCGGCAGGTGACCGACTGAAACAGGGCATGGACGGCGCGGGCGAACCATCCCGCCTCGGGTCGCGACGCCACGCCGAAGAGCATCAGAAGCGCCGCGCCGCCGAACGACAGCCAGGCCGAGGCGATGAGGATGGCGCGCGTGTTCAAACTCCAGCGCACCGACTCCTGCGGGCGCCCGCGCAGCCCCCTCCACACGCGCCGCGCCAGCTCCACCAGCGTCGAATGGCCCAGGCCGCCCTCTGGACGAACAGCGCCGCCACGCCGATCGCTTCGATCGTCAAAACCATGCCGATCACCCGGACCAACGCGTGGCCAAACTCGCGGGCGGCGTCTTCGTGGAAAAAGGAATCATGGACGACGGCGCGAGAGCGCATCGACATGCGCCGTCCGAACACGTGAAGCCCAAAGGCGGCGAACGTCATCACCCCCAGTCCGCCCAACTGGATCAGAAGGACGATGACGCAATGCCCGAACCGGGAGTAGGCCGTCGCGGTGTCCACGACGATCAGCCCCGTCACGCACACGGCCGACGTGCTAGTGAACAACGCGTCCAGAAAGGCCACCGGCGCTTCGGCCTGGGAAACGGGCAGACGCAAAACAACGCCTCCCGTGAGAATGGCCAAGGCGAAACTGGCTAGAAACACGGTCTGCGGCTGCTGCAGGAGCCGATTCAGCAAGCGGACGCCGCCGAAGCCGCGGGCGCGAATCTGCCGCGTGGGTTGATCCATGATCGTTCGGAGAACGCGAACAACAGTCTGGGGCGTCGACCCCGCCCGTATTTACACTCCCTCTATCAGGGATGCCAGAGGAATCGCGGAGAGCGGCGTGGGCTTTCCAACCCGCGCTGCGAACCGCCGGCGGAGGCGAAAGGGCGCGTGATCGGCCTGTTGCGCTCCCGCGATCGCGGCGCAATGGCAGAAGGCGCGTCCGATCCAGAGCTGGCATTTTCTTGTGCGCCACGGTCCGATTCCGTAGATTAGGACAACAGTTCATCTTTAACGGTGCGGAGCGACCCATGAAAATCTTTGTCATGGTGGATATGGAAGGGATCAGCGGGATCTGCCGGACGACCCAAGTGTCGCTCGACGGCAAGGACTATCCGGCGGGACGCCGCTACATGACGTGGGACGTCAACGCCTGCGTCGAGGGCTGCTTTCGCGGCGGCGCGACCGAGGTCCTCGTGCGCGACGCCCATTCCGGCGGGTTCAATCTCATTTGGGAGGACCTCGACCCGCGCGCCGAATATCTGCAAGGCTCTCTCCCGGAACGCATGCCGGGCATCGACGGCTGCGACGGGCTGATCCTCCTCGGCTATCACGCCATGGCGGGCGTCCCCGGCGCGGTCCTGGAGCACACGTGGAGCTCGGCCCATTGGCAGAATCTCTGGATCAACGGCGAGAAGTCGGGCGAATTGCGGCTCGATGCGGCGATGGCGGGCGACCACGGAGTTCCGCCCATTATGGTCAGCGGCGACGACAAACTGTGCGCCGAAGCGCGGGAACTTGTGAACGGCGCGGTCGCGGTGGAAGTGAAGAGGGGCATGAGCCTCGATGGGGGGCGCCTCCTTCCGAAGGCGCGCGCCCACGAGTTGATCACGGAGGGCGCGGAGCGCGCGGTGCGCGCGGGCCGCTCGATCCCGCCCTACAAGGTCCCGGGGCCGGTGACGATCCGTCTGGAGCTGGTCTCGCGCGGGCGCTTGCCGGTCAAACGCAAAGATGTCAGGATTCTCGATGGCCGCACGTACGAGGTGACGGGCCCGTCGGTCGAGGAGGCGTTTAACTTGCTGTAGTTTCGTGCTCGTGCTCGTTCCTTGTCGTTTTCTCTGACAACCGAGCACGAGCGCGAAACTGCTAAGGGCAATGCAATGTCCAACAACAGAGAGAAATACCCATGCTTCGTTCGCTGTCCATCCTCGTTTTTGCCCTCGCGTTTGTTTCCCGCGTCTTTGGCGCGGAGAGCGCGAACCTGGAGGCGCTCGTCAAGTCCGGCGAGCAGGAGACGCGCTACAAACAGGCCAAACTCGATGAGGCGGAATCGCTGTTCAACCAGGCGCTGGAACTGCGGCTCAAGTCGCAGGCCAGGGATCCGGCGGCCGTGGCCGAAACGCTGTCCGGCCTGTCGCGGCTGATGCGTTCGCGCGCCAAATTCGACCAAGCGGAATCCCTCCAGAACGAGGCGCTCCAGATTCGCGAGAAGGCGCTGGGGCCCGACGCGCTCGAAGTGGCCGAAAGCCTCGACGGACTCGGCCAGATCTTCCTGAGCCAGAACCGCGCGGCGGACGCGGAGAAGCCGCTGGAGCGCGCGCTGGCGATCCGCGAGAAAGCGTCGGGAAAGGAAAGCCCCGAGACGGCCGACAGCCTGTTCAGCCTGGGCGAGCTGCGCCGCCAACAGGGACGCGTCGACGAGGCGGTTTCTCTTCAAGAGCGGGCGCTCGCGATCCGCGAGAAGGCGCTGGGGCCGGAGCATCCCGACGTCGCGCAGAGTTTGATGGCGCTGGCGCGGCTCAAGGCGAATCCGCGGGACCTCCAGGATCGCGAGTCGATGGTTCGGCGGGCGCTTCAGATCCGGCGGAAGACCTTCGGCGCGGAGCATCCGACGACGGCGGAAAGCGATCAGACGCTCGCCTCGATCGGCCTCCAGGAGCTGGCGTTGAGCCGCGCCGGGGCCGTGAAGATCGACGCCGACGCCAAGACGAAGGAGATCGAGACGGACCTGGACGAGGCGCTCAAGGGTTTCAAGAGCGCGTATGGGGACAACCACCCGGCGGTGGCCAATGTGCTGAACACGCTGGCTTCGTTGCGCATGGAACAGGGCGACGTGGCGAAAGCGCAGGAGGCCGCAAGCCAGGCGCTGAGAATCATTGAAAGCGCCGTGGGCAAAGGACAGGCCTCTTCGATCGACATTCTGGACAACCTGGCGCGCATCGAAGCCGCGCAAAGGAAATACGACGAGGCGGTCGCCCACGCCAAGGAAGCGGCGGACACGTGCGAAGCGCGCCTGGGGGCGGGGCACCCGCAAATGCAGGCGGTGTTGACGACGTACGCCGAGATCCTGGAGAAAGCGGGGCGTCAGAAGGAAGCCGCGGAGGTCCGCAAGCGCCTCGAACAGGCCCGCCTCCAGGAGGCGCTGCAGAGCGGGAATCCAAAGTAGGTCCGGTCGGCCCGACCGGATTCCCATAGGGCCGGCCGTTGCACCATCGTCTCGCTGGCTTGATTTGCCCGAGCTGGAGCCATTGTGCCATGACCGCCATACCCAACGCCTCTCCGCCGCCGGTCTTTTCGCTCCAAAACGTCTCCAAGCGCTTTGGGGGGCAGATCGTCCTGCGCGAAGTGAGCCTCGAGGTTCCGCGCGGCCAGCGGGTCGTCATCCTGGGGAAAAGCGGGTCGGGCAAAACCGTCCTCCTGCGCATCCTGCTCGGTTTCCTGCGGCCCGACGACGGGAAGGCGCGCGTCTTCGGCGAGGTCCCGCCGTTTTCCCCCTATCGCCAGGCCCCGTTTGCCGCCGGACGGCTCGGCGTTCTCTTCCAGAACGACGCCCTGTTCGAAGACCAAACCGTCGCGGGGAATCTGGCGCTGGCCGTGCGCTCGCGATGGAGCGCGACGCAGATGGACGGCGCGGAAGTCGTGCGCCGCTCCGCCGTGCTGATCGGGAAGGTCGGCATGCCGTGGACGGAAATCGCGGACCGCAAGCCCTCGGAGCTGAGCGGCGGGATGCGCAAACGGGTGGCCTTGGCGCGCGCTCTGGCCTGCGAGCCGCAAGCGGCGCTGATCGACGAGCCGACGTCGGGGTTGGACGCCGAAACCGCAGGCCGCATCGTCGACCTCCTGGCCCAGACGCTGCGGGGCGACAGCGTCACGGCGGTCATCATCACGCACGACCGGCAATGCGCGCGCCGGCTGGCCGACCGCGCGTATCGGCTGGACGACCGGACGGGGCGGCTGGAGGAGGTCGATCTGGCGCGCCTCGACGAGGTCGCCGGCCTCGACGACGATCTGCCGCCAGGAGCCGAGCCGACGTTCGCGCCGCGCGCAGCCACGGCCTTCCGCCTCGATCCCGTGGGCGCGCTGGGGTCGTTTTTCGAGGCCCTCGGGCGGTGCGCCGCCTCCATCGGTCGGGCGCTCTCGCCTCCGCCAAGGGACGAGTTTCTGCGGCGTCTGCGCGTTATGGCGCTGGGCAGCGTGCCGCTGGTGGCGGCGGTGTTTTTCATGATGGGCATGAGCGTCTACGTGCAGATCCACCTGGCCCTGGCGCCGCTGGGGCAATACACGCGCCTCCCTCAGGTCATGATGGAAGCCGGGCTGAAGTTGACTCCGGCGGTCATTGGGCTGATTATGACGGGTAAAGTCGGTTCGGCCATTTGCGCCGAGATGGCGTTGCTGCGCCAAACCGAGCAGTTTGAGGCGATGCGCGTCCTGGGCCTGGAGCCGGAGCGCCGGCTGCTGGGGCCGTGGCTGTGGTCGTCGCTGGCCGCCTTTCCGCTGTTGACGCTGTTCGCCGAAGCCGTCGCCGGCTGCGGCGCGCTTTTCCTCCTGACGGCCATGGGCGCGGGCCACGAGATCACGGCCACGTATTTCTGGCGGGAATCCTTCGATTCGCTTAATGTCGGTCGGCTGGCGGCGGGGTTGGTCAAGGGGGCGCTGTTCGGAGCGGCGATCACGCTGACGGCCTACTTTTTCGGCGCCCGCGAGCAACACGGGGCCTCGTCCGTCGGGCGGTCCATCACCGCCGCCCTGGTCGTCAGTTTCATCCTGATCATGGCGGGGGATTTTCTCGTGAACGTGGCCACGACGGGGCTGTGACGATTTTCGATTTGGGGTTTCTGATTTTCGATTTGAACCAGAAGCCGCGGTTCCCGGGAGCGCCGACGTCCTCGTCGGCAATGAACCATGATCTGATGCGCTTTTGCCGACGAGGACGTCGGCGCTCCCATTAACTGCCCAAAGGAGGTTCCGATGTCTCACGCAGACGATGAACTGGAAGAGGGACGCCGGCGCCATACGGCGCTGGGATTGTTCCTGAGCCTGTGCGTTCTGGCGCTCATTCTCGGCGCGGTCATCGGATTCGCCGTCTGGAAATCGCGCGGGCTGAATTACACCCTGCAGTTCAAGAACGCCGCCGGCCTCGGCGAAGGCGACAAGGTGACGTTGAGCGGCATTCCCATCGGCGAGGTGCGCGACGTGCGCCTGGTCGGCGACAAGGAAGTGCTGGTCGACGTTCAGGTCGACGAGAAGTACGCCGACCGGGTCAAGGAAGGCTCGACCGCCCTGATCGCCAGCCCCAACTTCCCCAACGTCTCGGGGCAGAAGGAGGTCGAGGTCTACAACCCCGCCGACGAGACGGCCAAACGGCTGGAGGATGGCGCGACCATCCAGGGCCAGGACAGCCTCGTGGGGCTGAAGGCGTGGCAGATCAAAGACAAACTGAAGAGCGCCGGCGAGGGCGCGTCGGCGGCCGCCCGCTCCCTGGCCGACAGCGTCGGCAACATGGTCGAGGAGTTGAAGGACATCCCCGAGTCGCCCGAGGTCAAGGACGCGCTGGAGAAGTTGAACGCGTTGGCCAACGATTTGAGCGTCAAAGGCAAGGCGCAACTGGGGGACCTGAGCAAGCGATGGCAGGACGCGCTCAACTCGCTGACGCCGCTGGCGCAGCAATGGAGCGAGAAGGGCCGCAAGAGTTTCAACAAGGCGCTGGACGCCGCCAAAGAGGCGTGGCAAACGCAGGGCCGGGAGCTGCGCCAGCGCCTGGCCGAGAAGATCGCCCCGCCAACCTCCGCGCCGGCGGAGGCCACGGCGACGCCGAAATAAGCGGCCGAAGAAGAGGAAAGGCGGAATCATAGAGGGCAGAATAATACAACACGATGTTGTTTATTATTCCGCCCCCGATTATTCTGCCTTTGTCGCTGCGCCGTTGTCCTCGTCCCCGCCCTCGGTCTCAAAGCCCATCTCGGCCAGCGCCTTGCGGGCTTCATTGGCCTGCTCTTCGGGGACCTGGATCGGGAAGAAATTCAGCAGCGGATCCATCCCGCCGCCTCCCCCGAACACGTTGGAGTCGCCGGGCTCCAAGACGTCGAATCCCAGATCCGTGAGGGTCTTGGAAATCATGACCGCGTCGGCCGAATCGCGGGCGGTGTAAATCGTGACTAGGTTCATGGGTCTCGGACCTCCTGCGGTTTGGTGGGCGGAGCAACGGGGTTCATTAGGTCGTTGAGCGTCTCGCGATAGCGCCGGAAATCGTCGTACGCAATGTACGCCCGCGCCGTATCGTCAAGATACGGGATTGCGCCCCCCAAGTCGAGCAACTCTTGCGCCCGGCGCCTCAAAGAGGCGGCGCCCTCCCGCCCCCGCGCCATCAGCCGCCAGTCGATCCCGCCGAGGAATTTCAGGCGCGGCCCGTGCGCGCGGCGCAGGGCGACGTAGTCGATGCGCGCCGCGGCGGTTTGGTTGACGAACAAGCCGTCGATCCCCGCGTCCATCCAGACGGGAATCAGCCCGCTGATCGCTCCCGCCGTGCGCACGAAGGTGAAGCGCACGCCGGCGGCGCGATACGTTTCCACGATCCGGCGCAGCGGCTCGAGGGCGAACCGCGCGTACATCGCCGGCGAGATGACGGGGCCGTGGTTGCTGGCGATGGCCTCGTAGAAGATGCCGACGGTCGGCCGGAAGTCCGCCAGCGCCCGGCGCAGAAGCGCAAGGATAAACTCCAGGTGCTCTTCCATGTAGCGGTGGACGCGTTCGGGCGAATCGACCAGAGCCAGCAGCGCGGAAGAAAGCGAGGCGGCGTCGCGAATGCCGATGGCCTGGAAAAACCCCTCGTGCCAGCCGGCGATGGCCGCAATCGACCCATCGCGCCGCCAGCGGTCCACGCGCGCCGGCCAGTCCTCCGGCCAGCGTTTCGGATCGCCGGCCGAGTAATGCGCGCGCAGCCGCCGGGCGCCCTCTTCGCTGCCGATGTCCGCCAGAACGCGACCGGTCTTGCGAAAGGTGATGCCGCTTTCCTCGATGCGCGCGAGACCGAAGGCCTGCTCGGGCGTCTCGTCCGGCCCCAGCCCCTCGGAGCGCCAGCGCTTGACGGTTTCCTCGGGAATCTCGGCTTCCAGCGGCGGCGGCGGCCCGCCTTCGAGCCAGGCTTCGAAGCGTTCGCGCGGCGTGGGCGACATGGAAGTCCTTTTTGGCTTTGGGTTCCAGGTTTCTGGGGCCATGTTGAACAATGGGCGGGGTTTTGTCTCGTGTTTTCGCGTTTGGCACAGGATCGGGATTGACGGCGCCATGGCGAAATTTGCAGGATGGGGCTAAGGAGAAGACGGCGCGGCTGGCGATCGAAGAGTCGAGACAATGAACAAGGGCGACAGATACGTGAAGATCATCGAGTGGTCGGATGAAGACGGCTGTTTCATCGGCAGCTGCCCGGGGTTGTTCTATGGCGGCTGTCATGGAGCCGACCCCCGAAGCGTGTTCTCCGAGCTGTGCGAGATCATCGAAGAGACGATCCTGCTGCATGAACAGGACGGCAAACCTCTTCCCGTCCCCATGTCGGGCAAAGAGTTCGTAACCGCGATGCAGAAGCAGGCTGGCGTGAACGGCTTGACAGATGGGCAGCGTTCAATCTAGGGTTGGAATGAAATCGAGTTCGCCCGGTGCAAGCCGGTCCCCTGGGTTAGTGAATCCCGATGCGCTAAGAGTTCCTCCATGAACCGTTTACTGTTTGGCGATAATCTGAAGTGGCTGCAAAATACCAGTGTCTTCCCCGATTCTTGCGTCGATCTCGTCTACCTCGATCCCCCGTTCAACTCCAACGCCGACTACAACGTCCTTTTCCGTGAAGCCTCGGGAGAAGCGAGCCAAGCGCAATTCCATGCCTTCACCGACACGTGGAGTTGGGCCGATGCAGCCGAGACCTACAACCAATTCCTGGATACTTGTTCGAATATCGAAGTTGTAGAGCTCTTGCGCGCTCTCCATTCCTTCCTTAAAAGCTCGCCGATGATGGCCTACCTAGCCATGATGGCGCCGCGTCTTGTCGAACTTCGCCGCGTCCTAAAACCTGCGGGCAGCCTTTACCTGCATTGTGACCCAACGGCGAGCCACTACCTCCGGGTAGTCTTAGATGGAGTATTCGGCGCGGAGAACTTCCGAAATGAAATCATCTGGCGGCGCACCGGATCCCATAATAGTTCAAAACGTTACGGGCCGATTCACGACACGATCTTATTCTATTCGAAATCCAGCGAGTATTATTTCCGAAGAGCCTATAGGCCGTACCTCAAGGGGCATGTAGAGAACTACTTCAAGAAACAGGACGAGAAAGGTCGCTATTGGACAAACACAATTACAGGCGCCGGAAAGCGCAAGGGCGAAAGCGGTCGGATTTGGAGGGACTATGATCCTACAGCTGCTTCGAGGCACTGGGCCATACCGAGTAAAGTTATCGGCGAATTGGGAATTGACCCGAGCCTTTCCCTCCTCGAAAAGCTGGACGCCCTGGATGAGGCTGGCGCCATCTGCCATCCCCCAGACGGCTCCAACGCGCTCCCAACCTATCGCCAATATCTACATCTAAGTCCCGGCATGCCGTTGCAGGATTTGTGGACATACCAGCCTCATACGCGAGGAGTTCTCTGGAACTCCGACGAAGCCATCGACGAGGACGTTAGATGGCTTGTGGCTCAAGGAGATCCTGAACGCCTAGGCTATCCAACACAAAAGCCGCTCGGTCTCTTGACCAGAGTCATTGAATCTTCCAGCAAACCGGGCGGCATCGTGCTCGATCCTTTTTGCGGATGCGGCACCACGATCCATGCTGCGCAGAAGCTTGGCCGTCAGTGGATGGGGATCGACATCACCTATCTCGCGATCAACCTCATCAAACGACGCCTGCGCGATGCGTTTGGTCAAGAAGTGCAGTTCGAGGAACGCGGTCAGCCGACGGACTTCGCGAGTGCCAGACGCCTTGCAGAATTGGATAAATTCCAATTCCAGCATTGGGCCCTTTCTCTCGCCGATGCCCGCCCGGTCAAGCAAGCCGAAGGTAGAGGAGCTGATCGGGGAGTGGACGGGCTAATCTATTTCTATGAAGGGAAAACGGAACGCGGCAAGATCATAGTGCAAGTCAAAGGCGGCGGAGTGAAACGCAACGACATTTCGACCTTGCTTGGCGATGTGAACAATCAAAACGCCGCCGCCGGCGTTCTCATTACACTGGAAAACCCCACCAAACCTATGCGGATGGAAGCGGCTGAGGCTGGTCGCTACGTTCCCAAGCTCTATTCCTCTAAGAACTACCCTCGAATCCAGATCCTCACGATCGAAGGCCTCCTCGCTGGCACGGAACGGCTCGACGCTCCACCGCAATTTAATCTTTTCGCGAAAGCGGAGCGGGAAGTCCCCGACGCAATGCAAGGGGAACTGCTGTAATTGCTGCGTCATGAAGCGTCAGATGGTCTTAGCGACAAATGCAGGCAACTGAAAGGGGCGAGGGTCTTTCGCACCCTCGCCCCGCTTGATTCGTCTGCTTGTTGGGAGCGTCCGAGGCGCGCTTCCGTGAAAAAAGCCTCGAACGTCCTATCGGTTCATTTCGCGTACTCGGTGACCCTCATTTCCCGGCAGACGGTGACTTTGATCTGGCCGGGGTATTCGATGTCCGATTCAATGCGCTTTGTGATGTCGCGGGCAAGTTTGGCGCAGTCATTGTCGTTGAGCTGCGCGGGCTCAACGGCGACCCGGATCTCACGTCCGGCCTGCATGGCATAGGCCTTGTTCACACCGTCGTACGACTGAGCGATGGCCTCCAGGCTCTCCAGCCGCTTGACGTAGCTTTCGAGCGTTTCGCGCCGCGCCCCGGGCCGCGCCGCCGAGATGGCGTCGGCCGCCTGAAGCAGGACGGCGATGACGGTTCTCGGCTCTTCTTCCCAGTGGTGCGACCCGATGGCGTGCACCACCGCCGGCGGCTCGTTGTATTTCTTGGCCAGTTCGGCGCCGATGGAGGCGTGCGTGCCTTCCATTTCGTAACTGACGGCTTTGCCGATGTCATGCAGCAGACCGGCGCGCTTGGCGATCGCAACGTCGACGCCCAGTTCCGCGGCCATGGTGGCCATGAGGTGCACGACCTCCTGCGTGTGGGCCAGGACGTTCTGTCCGTAGCTCGTGCGGTATTTGAGCCGTCCCAGCAGCTTGATCAACTCGGGATGCACGCCGTGGATGCCCAAATCGAACGCCACGCGCTCTCCGGTCTCCCGGATATTGTCGTTCACCTCCTTTTCGACCTTCGCGGCCACCTCTTCGATGCGTCCCGGGTGGATGCGCCCGTCGCTCAGCAGTCGTTCAAGCGTCTGACGGGCGATCTCGCGCCGCAGCGGGTCGAAACACGACAGAACCACGGCCTCGGGGGTGTCGTCGATAATGATGTTGACCCCCGTCGCGGCCTCCAAGGCCCGGATGTTCCGGCCTTCGCGTCCAATGATTCGGCCTTTCATCTCGTCGCCCGGCAGGGGCACCACCGACACGGTGGTCTCGCTCACCTGGTCCGTCGCGCACTTCTGAATGGCCAACGTGATGATCTGACGCGCCTTCTTGTTTGCCTCTTGCTTGGTCTCGGACTCCACCCGGCGAATCATGGCGGCCGCCTCTTGGCGGACTTCCTCTTCGAGGCTTTCCAGGAGCATGGCCTTGGCCTGCTCGGTGGTCAGCCCCGAAATCTCCTCGCACCGCCGCTGCGCTTCCGCCCGAAGCCGCTGGAGTTCCTCGCCGCGTTCCGCGTTCTCCTGAATCTTCCGATCGAGGTCCTTCTCCTTGTCGGCCAGCGAGCGCTCGCGGCGCTCGGCCGATTCGATCTTCTTCTCCAGGACCGCTTCGCGTTTCTGGAACTTGAACTCGGCGCGGTCCAGCTCGCGCCGGCGCCGCACAAGTTCTTTCTCGAACTCGCGTTCGATTTCCAGCAAC
>JAPLSS010000164.1 GCA_026398515.1 Candidatus Sumerlaeota bacterium
AGGTGAACGCCGCGCCGGAGACGAGGCTGCCGAGCGATTCCCACGCGTAGACGCCGGCCAGGCTGCTTCCGCCCTTCGCCGCCGTCTCCTCGCGCAACCGGCACAGGAGCGGGAACGCCATCCCCGTCAGAAACCCGAACGGCGCCAGGTGTGCGAACGCGATCGCCAGAAGCGGCCACAATCCCAGCGCTTCCGAAGCCGTCCAGTGGAAGTTGGCGCGAACGGTTTCGACGGACAGAACAATGAGCGGAAACAGCGCGGCCTGGACGACGAGCGTCGTGAACGCGCCGCGCACGAGCCGGTCTCCCGACGCCTTCCGCTTCCCGCCCACCCATGCGCCGGCGAAGATGCCCAGGAACCAGACCGCGAAGAAGACGCCGAGCAGGATTTCATTCTCTTCGACGACGGCCAGGAAGACGCGCAGCAGGGCGACTTGCGCCAGAATCGACGTGGCGCCGAACAGGAACGTCGTCGAGAGAAGCGCAAGATGCTGGCGGGACATGCGAGCCACGACGGGATGTTGCTATAAGGAATAGCGGATTGTCGATAGCCGATGGAACGGCAACGGCTGGGCGCATATACGCGTCTCCGCCGCGGATCTGCGCGAGACTTGGCGATTTCGCGGAACTCGGAAAATGAATGACAGGGCGATCTGGACGCAAGAGAGAGGTCAAAATCGGGCATTGGCGATCCAAGGCTGACCCACGGCAGAAGAGGGTGCTTTTCTCAGCCGGGCTTTAGCCGGCTCCCCTTTGCACCCGGCTTCAGCCGGGGTGGACAAGGCAGGATGGGGCCAAGGCGTAGCGCGCTTCAGCGCGGCTTCTCGATCCAGGCTTCAGCCATCAGGGGATGCCCCCGGGGCCCGAATGGCTGAAGCCTTGGTCGAGAAGCGACGCTAAAGCGCCCTGAGAGTCGGTTCTCTTCCCGCGTCCACCCCGGCTGAAGCCGGGTGCAAAGGGGAGCCGGCTGAAGCCCGGCTGAGTAAGAAGCCAGGGAACTGGATCTGGACACCCAAAAGGTCAAAATGTGATTCTGACTCCTTTATTGTGTTGTGGCGAACTTAGAATCAATAGGTCATCCAAAGACACTCTTGGCGCGGTTTCTTGACGGAATGGCAAGTCTTCGTGGGAGCATCGAAGCGCTGCCACCCGCGATAGAGTTCGTCCATGAGCTCGCAGCGATAACCGGAAACGGCGGCTTTTCCCCGGCGCTGCCGAAGCGCATCGGCCAATTCTCGATGCTCTGCCTCATCCATCTCGAACGCGTATGCTTTGCTGTCGCCGCGCGTGGCGTGCACGTAGGGAGGATCGCAGTAGAATAGCGTTCCCTTGTCGTCGTAAAGCCGCAGGATGTCGAGCGCGGGACGGTTCTCGATTTGAACCCGCAACAGGCGCTGCGCCACGTCGGCGAGGCCCTCCACGCCTCCAAGCCAGCGTGAAATCACACCACTCATGCCGTTGCGGCTCGTGTTCTTGCAATTGGCCCAGCGGCCCAGCGTCGCGGTTTGGGCAAGCCCGGTTCGAGACTGCCGGGCCCGCACATAGAAGCGACGCGCCCGTTCCACATCGCCTTCCTTGTCTACCGGGGCATAGATGGCTTCGTGGAACTCCTCCCGCGAAAACGGAGTTAGGCCGATCGCCCGGATCAAGGCGTCTGGATTGTCGCGAAGGACACAGAAGAAGTTCACCACGTCGCCGTCGATGTCGTTATACGTTTCGACGGGGGAAGGCTTCCGGTTGATCAGCGCCGCCGCGGCGCCGCCAAACGGTTCGCAATAATGATGCGCCGAAGGCAAGAGCGGCAGGAGCCAGTCCAGGTGGCTGAACTTCCCCCCGTACCAGCCGAATACGATGCGTTTCCCTTTTTTCCGCGGGAGCGTCGTCAGACTCCCGTTTGCGCTTGCGCCATCCATGTAGATGGCCGAAAGCGATTTCGATCTGGCCGCGGTCGCAACCGAGACGCGCGATTGGCCCGCCGGTTCGGCTTCCGGCGTCCTATTTCCGCTGTCCAACGTATCCTGTTGGCGGCCGTTCTTCTTCATGCGGCGCCTCCATCAGTAGCCTGGTCCGCGAGCAACCCTACCAAACGCTCCGGCTCGCATCAACCGCGTTTCCGAGGGTGGCAAGACCGGCCAGTTGGACGTGGCGCAACGAGAAACCAGAAACCCGAAACGCTGTCCACGTTCTATCGACTATTGGCTATCGGCTATCGACAGTGCCGCTATTCCCGCGGGAGGATGCCGTGGGAGTTCAGGGGGGAGTCGATGCTGGCGTAAAGCCGGTCAATGTTGTCTTTGACCTGGCCGCCGGCGAAGACGTACGAGCCGGCGACGAGCACGTTGGCCCCGGCGGCGGCGGCTAACGGCGCGGTCTCAGGGGTGATGCCGCCATCGACCTCGATGTGAAAGGCGAGTTTCCTCTCCTCGCGCAAGAGGGCCAACCGGCGCACCTTGTTCAGCGTGCTGGGGATCAGGTCCTGCCCGCCGAAGCCCGGCTCCACCGTCATCACCAGCACCGAGTCGACGCAATCCAGATAGGGCTCGATGGCGGAGACCGACGTGCGCGGCTTAATCGACACGCCCGCCATGACGCCGAGGCCGCGGATCTTCTGCACGGCGTGGCGCACGCTGCCGACGGTCTCCTGGTGAATGGTGATCAGCTGCGCCCCCGCCTCGGCGAACGCCGGCGCGAATTTCAGCGGCTTGTCGATCATCAGGTGGGTGTCAAAGAAAAGCTGGGAGGAGACCTTGCGCATCGCGCGAATGACCACCGGGCCGATGGTCAGGTTCGGCACGAAGTGGCCGTCCATCACATCGACGTGAATCCAGGTGGCGCGCGCGCGCACGCAGCGGCGCAGGTCGCTCTTCAGGTCCGCAAAATCCGCGGCCAGGATCGAAGGCGCGACAATGAGACGCCCCGGGACATATCGTCGATGGCGTGGAGCCAATGGAGTGCTTCGCTTGGCGGCTGGAGACGACGCCCCGCCGCGCGGAAAATCGCAGCCACGATCTCGGTCTTTCTGGAACGGCGCGGATTGTCGATCAGTCGGACGGGAAAATCCAGTGGAAAAATCCGGCGCCCGCCGGTTCGTTAGAGAATCTCCACCTCAAAATCGACGACCTGCAGATCGCCCTCGCGTTCGATCAGGCCGACGACTTTGTGCAGCGTCTGGTCGACGATGTCGCGGTCCGTCGAGCCGGTGGCGACGCCCAACTCCGCCGAATGCCAATAGTCCTGGTCGCCGATCTCGGCGACGCTGACGTTGAACTTCTTGCGCATGTGGTTCTCCAGGCCGCGCAGCACTCCGCGCTTCTCCTTCAGCGAATGGCACAGCGGAATGCGAATGCGGACCCGCAGAATGCCGACGATGTAGGCCATAAGCCGAACGCCTCGCCCAACGCGTGGAACAGCCAGTTTGCGCCCGCCGCGCCGTCCAGCGCAAACGGAATTCGCCGCGGGCGCGGCGGCCCGGCGCCGTCTTTGGCCAAGCGAAGTGGACGGGGTGGACGGAATGGACAGGGTGGACAGGGTGGACGCCTCCGGGCGGAGCGGATTCCCTTAACACCGCTTGCCCTAATGATCCCGCCCCGACATGACGATGTACAAACCGGAAGTCCGCGAGGCGCTGGCCAACCGAGGTGATGGTGTCTTGATGAACCGACCAACCGTCTTGTTTGTCGATCCCGACGCGCAACGATTCGCGCTCGTCGTCGACCATTTGCGCAGCCGCGGCGTTTCGTTGCTGGTCGTCAAGGACCCGAACGGCGCCCCGACGCCGCTTCCCACGGCCGCGGCCGCCGTCCTCGGGCTGGCCGGAACGAACGGTCGCCGGGCCGACCTGGTCCGCGCCTGGCGCCGCGCCGACTCGCAACTGGTTCTGATCTGCGGCGTCGAACCGAATCCCGAAGCGGAAGCGGAAATCGTGGCCGCGGGGGCGGATGAGATCGTCGGGCGCCCGTATTCGCCGGCGCAGCTGGAAAGCGCCGTGCGGCTGGGGCTGGAGACCCGCCGCCTGCGCGAAGAGGTCAGGCGGCTGCAAACGCTCGGCGCGGCGCGGCAATCCTTCGAGGGCCTCGTCGGCGGCTCGGAGCCGGCGCTTTCGCTCTATCGCCTGTTGGAGCAGGTCGCTTGCAACGACGAACCCGCCCTGATCCTGGCCGAACCGGGCGTGGAGGTCGCGGCGGTGGTGGAGGCCATTCACGCGCGCTCCGAACGACGCCAGGGGCCGATCCACCGTCTCGCGGGCGAGGCCGCCACGCCGGGCGAATTGGCGCGCCTCGCCGCGCCGGACGGGCCCGGCCTGCCGCAAGCCGGCACGCTGTGGATCGAGGGGGTTCACCGGCTGGGGCTGGAAGCGCAGTCGGCGCTCTTCGAGCAAACGGGCCATTACGGGCTGTTGGGCGCGTGGCGGCTGGTCGCCTCGACCGAGCGCGATTTGCTGGAGATGGCGCACGAAGGCCTGTTCCAGCGCGCCTTGTATTACCGCATCAATGTGCTCCCCATTCGCATTCCCCCGTTGCGCGAGCGGATCGAAGACCTGCCGCTGCTGGCGGCGGATCGCCTGCGCCGGCTGGCCAACGGGCGGTCGACGCCGAAGCGGCTGAGTTTCCACGCGTTGCTGGCGCTGGTGGCGCACCCTTGGCCCGGCAACGTGGCGGAGCTGGAGGCGGCGCTGCAGACGGCCGCCGAACAGGCCGCCGGCGACGAAATCAATCTCGAAAACCTGCCGAACAACATCGCCGCGCAATCGGCGGCGCAGACGAGGGGAAGCGCGTCCAGCCGGTCGCTGCGCACCGCCAAGCAGGATTTTGAACTGCACTACTTCCGCACCTTGCTCTCGCACACCCGCGGCAACATGTCGATGGCCTCGAAGATCTCGAAGGTCGGCCGGCCCTACCTCTACAAGAAGATCCGCGAGCACGCCCTCAATCCCGAGGATTTCCGGGCCGCGTAAGGCCTCGGCCCGCTCGGCCCGCGCAATGGCCTTCGCACGCGGTGCGCAATCCAGTTCGCCCGCTTGACTCCCTTTGAGTTCGTAGTTCCGCCCTCGGGCCGCCGTTTCCATCGCCATGAGGCTCGAACCGCCAAATTCCGCCTGAAGGCGGGACTACAAATTCGCGGCGCCACTTTTGCTCTTCCAAATACAGGTTCGGAGTGCGACCTTTAGGTCGTACAGGGCGCTCGGTCGTGCAGGCCGTTGAAACCACTACGACCTGAAGGTTGCACTCCGAACCTGTTTCGGGGATAGATGATGGAAGAACCCGCTCGCGGCGGGAAAGGCGGCAAAACGATGACCTCCTTCATCAAAAACCTGGAGCGCCTTCTTTCGGAAGCGCGCGGGAAACTCCTGATCGACGAGCCAACCTCGGCCGCGCTCCTTCAAATGGCCGAGACGCACGAACGCGGACGCGGCGTGTTGAGCGTGGCCGGGGTGCTGGGCGGCCTGGGCGGCTTCGTCGCGCTGCTGGGCGTGGGCCTGCTCATCGCCTCCAACTGGGACGAAATCGGCGGCGGCGCCAAGATCGGCGGTCTCCTTCTCTTGCTCCTCGGCACGCACGGGCTGGGCTTCTGGATTCGGGAGACCGGCCGGCCTTACCCGCGCACATCCGAGGCGCTGCACTTCCTCGGCGCGGGCCTCTTCCTCGCCGGCATCGTTCTCATCGCGCAGATCTACCATCTAAACGCGCACGGGCCGAACGCGATCCTCTTGTGGCTGGCTGCCATCGTCCCGCTGGCCGTCCTGCTGCGTTCGCCGTCGATCGTGTGGATGTCGATAGCCGCGCTCCTGTGGTGGGCGCACTGGGAAGGCGCCAGCGACGACTCGCCGTTGCGCATGCCCGACTACGTCTTCACCCCGCACCTGATGATCGAGATCGGGTTGGGCGCGGCGCTGGTGGGGTTCTCCGGCATGGCGCGCGCGGCGGAGCCGAGGATCGCCCATGTCTTCCGCGTGGCCGGCGCGCTCCTGCTCTTCCTTAGCCTTTACCTGCTGGGTTTCTACCGACATTTCTCCCCATCATTTTTTCACGGCGGGAAGGAAGGCTCCGTGATTCTCCCGGCCGGGGCGCTGCTGGCGGGCGCGGGCGGAATGCTGCTGGGCTTTCGCCGCCTGGCCATCGCTTCGCCCTGGCTGCGCAACCGGCTCCTCGTTTTCCTGGGATGCCTGTTGGCGCTCGGCGCCGCGGCGTTGGCGGCCGACGCAGGCGCGATTCCCCGCGGCCCGTCGCTGGCCTTTGTCGATTTCGGCCGCGAGGGAGCGTTCGACACCGTCGAATGGGTCGTGTCCGCCGCCGCGTGGATTCTGTGGTTCCTGCTGGCCTTCTGGTGCGTGGCCTTCGGGACGCGCGCGCGGCGCAAGGACTACGTGAACCTGGGCGTGCTGGCCGTGGGGTTGGGCGCGGTGACGCGTTTCTTCGATCTGATCGGCTCGCTCGCGACGACCGGGTTCTTCTTCCTCGCCGGCGGGATCATCCTGCTGGCGACGGGGTGGGCGATGGAACGTTGGCGCCGCAATCTCGTGGCGCGAATGGAGGCGCAATCATGACTCGCTATCGACTGGCGGCCATCTGGGTGGTGGCGCAGGCGCTCTTTCTTCTCGGATGGGCGTGCCGCGAGGACGCGCGCCTTCATGAAGGCAAATCCATCCTGATGCGCACGGTTCCGGTCGACCCGCGCGATCTGCTGCGCGGCCAATACCTGGCGCTGGCCTACGAGTTCAGCCGTCCCTCGGCGAACATGCGCGAGAGCATGAGCCAAGGCTACACCGGCCCGGTGTGGGTCGTCCTCCGGCCCGACGGCGAATTCTACGCGCCGAAGGACTACTTCTTCAACGAACCGAGCGGGGTTGCTTCGGACGCCGTGGTGATGAAGGGGACGGTGGAAAACAGCTGGCGCATCCGGTTCGGCGTCGAGCAGTTCGACGTGCCGGAAGGGACCCCCACGCCCGAACAGAAAGACATCAGCGTGCGCCTGCGCGTCGGCGGCGACGGCCGGGCAGCCATCGAGCAGGTTTTGGTGAAAGGCCAGCTGTGGCCGTGAGTTCGGAGTGACGGCTTTAGCCGTTGGGTGTTCCCCCCCAACGGCTAAAGCCGTCACTCCGAACTCACGAACCGCGTCTTCTTCCCTGCGCGGGGTCTTGGGGGTTTTGTCTGCGCGCGCTTTCGGTAGGGAGCGGGCGCGGCCTCGGCGACCTCCGACGCGGCCACGGGCGGTTCCTCATAGGTCCGGGGCGCCAACGATCGCGCCGCGCGGCGAACGCCCTTCTCCTGCTTGGGGGCCTCGCGCCGCACCGCCTCGATGAGATGAAGTCCGAAGTCCATGTCCAGAGCCGCGGCGATCTTCCCCAATGTCGCCAGGGTCAGGTTATGGTTCCCGTCCAGGACCCGCGTGATGCGCGCAGGGTCCATCTTCGCCCGCCGCGCCAGCTCGCTGCGTGATAGGCCCAACGCCTTCATCCGAACTGCGACTTCGTCGGTGAAGTGAAGAATTGCGCGCTCCGTGATGGCAATGGGATCTCGCGCGTATTCCCTGAACAATCGTTCAAGGTAGGATTCGCCTCTGGTCACTTCATGTCTCGGCGAATGCTCTGACACTTGGGCAATTGCTTTTCTGTGAACCCGGGGGCTTGGCGTGGGAACCGATTCGGGCGTGTCCGCCCTGTCCCCCCGGCGTTCCCCGCGGAATGCTTCCGTGAGATGAACGGAGAAGTCGACGTCCAGCGCGGCGGCCACCATTCCCAGAGTAGCCAGCGTCACGTTGTGCTCGCCGCTCAAGACACGGGTGATTCTGGCGGGGTCCATCTTCGCTCGCCGGGCCAGTTCGCTGCGGGATAGGCCCATTCCCTCCATTCGCGCAACGATCTCTTCCGTCAAGTCCAAGATGGCGCGATGCGTGATGGCGATGGGGTGGCGCGCGTACTTGCGAAGCTGTTTCTCGAAATAGGATTCCTCTTGGGTCATCTCTGCTTCTCCTGTCTTTGCCGCTCCCATTCCGACTTCAAGCGTCTGGCAACCGCCAGGACTACGGGATCGGCCCGGCCCTGCTTCTTGATGTCCCCGTTCGTCAGGCAAAGCCGGCCTTTGCCGCAGAAGAAGCAGTATAGTCTTGCCTGGCCTTCCTTGATCGCGAAGACGCCTGCGCCTTCGTGTCGAAACACCAGGGTGTTTCTGGGAGCGCCATGCTCGGCAATGCGATGAAGTGATCCGAGCAAAGCAACGTGCAGACCCAAACGCCGGCGCTCCAAGTCTTCCAAGAACTTCTGCGCGCGATCCTTTCCGTCCTCCACCAAAGAGTAGACGGCGAAAGCCGCCCCTTCCATGATCCTTCTTGACTCCAGCGCCATGATACATCCTTTGACTTAAAAGTCAAATCTCTTCTCTCGCACCCGGAGCATCTTCAGATCTCAGCGCAGGAAATAGACAGTCACTTGCAGCACAACGCACGCATACGCCCCCGCCAGCAGGTCATCGATCATGATCCCTAACCCGCCCGGCAGGCTCTGCGAGCGGCGGATGGGCCAGGGCTTCCAGACGTCGAACAGGCGGAAGAGAAAGAAGGCGGCGGCGAGGGTTTTCCAGGAAATGGGAACGAGGATCAAGGAGGCGAAGAAACCGACGATCTCGTCGATCGTCACGAAATGCGGGTCCTTCTCCTTCAACACGCGTTCGGCTTCGGTCGACGCCCAGACGCCCGCCGCGAACAGCGCCGCCACAATGGCCAGGTAGATCGCCAACGGCCATCCCGGCCGGTTCAACTGATCGAGGACCAGGAGGTAGATCGGGATGGCCACGGCGCTGGCCACCGTGCCCGAAGCGATCGGGGAATAGCCCGCCCCGAAGCCCGAGGCGAAGAAGAGAATCGCGCGGCGCAAGGGCGTCATGGCAACTCCAGAGAACTGAGAGGACGACAAGGACCCATAAGACCTATACGTCCTATTCGTCTTATTCGTCTTATTCGTCCTATTGTCTTCTCCCCCGAGCCCGAGTGGGCCCGGCGAAACGCATGGTGCTGTCCCCGCCCGCCGTCTGCCAAGCGCTATCTTCGAGCGCGCGCGCATCTTCCCGCCAGAGAATCGCGCCGCCAAGCCGCCCTCGGCGAGGTCGGCGTCCCCTAAACCCCGTGCCAAACCATGGCAATTCGCCCCCCTCAACCCTCCGGCTTCTCCGCCGACCTTGACTGGATTCTCCCGAAAGACA